>JAJRYM010000145.1 GCA_024275775.1 Nitrospirota bacterium | reverse complement strand
GCCGATAGGTAATCAAAAAAACCGTTTACCTCGTCGGGAAGCGGTATCGCCCTTGTTTTATCAGGTGGCCCGTCAATACCGGTAAAAAGCTTTTTCTGCATAATTCTAATCTCCGGCTGGCCGTTCACGCCATTTCTTCAAAACCCAGGCAATGATTTCAGTTTTTTCACCGATACGTATTTTTTGGCTTTGGCCTTTTTAAGAGCGGTTTTGATTTGAGGTATCATTTCCGAGGCCTCCGCCACTCCCTTCCTGACGCATCTTAGCGCCTTGGAAAAATCGGCCCAGTGAATATCACAGATATCGGGGCATATAACGATATCCGCCTCTTCCAGTTGCATCCGGGCGAGCATCTTGCGCGTTACCACCCCGCCGCTTATAAGCACATCGAAACTGTTGTTCAAAGCGGGTTGGGCGTCGTGATGCAACATAATATCAACGGCTATAACAAAATCCGCGCCCATCTCCCGCGCCTGCCTTACCGGATTCTGAATCGTCCAGCTTCCGTCAACCATAATTTTATCGTCCGTTATAACCGGCGGGAAAAGGCCCGGTATGGAGCTGGATGCGACCACCGCGTCCCTCAGGGAACCTTCTTTGAAAAGAATCACTTCTCCCGATTTCAAATCGGTAGCCGCGCAGACGAAGGGAATCTTGCAGGCGCTGAAATCAACATCCGGAATAAGCGTTTTCACGTTGCGCTGAAGCACTTCGTCGGGAAGAAATGAAAGGTTCGCCAACGAAATGCCGTAAAAAAGTGTTCTCCTGAAGGTGCGGGAAATGGATTCCATAAAACCGCTCATTCCCTTGAGGTCTTTTTTAGCGGACTGCATAAACCCCATTTTGGCGCCTCGGAAATCCTTGCTTCTCAGAAAGTTCAGGAATTTTTTTCTGACTTTTGCGGCATCCGGCTCAAGGGCGTAAAGAGCGCCCACAGCCGCGCCGATGCTGATGCCGGCAATCATATTCATGGGGATTTTCGCTTTTTCAAGCTCCTGAAGAACGCCCAGATGCACCATTCCTCTCGCGGCGCCTCCGCCTAGCGCCAGCCCAACTTTAAAATCCCGTTTTTTTACCGCCAAAATATTTCCTTCCACGCGCGCGAACCGGCCTAACCGGCCTATATGGAAAGATTTTACTATCCCGAACGGGAAAAGGAGAAACTTTTTCTTATCAGAAAAAAAGGGCGGTCACCTTTTTTAATGACCGCCCCGAAAAAAACCGTATATTAGCCGCGTTTTTCCATGCCGGCGGGCTGTTTGGTAACCTGCTGGGCTACGAGCTGGCCGTCGCCGCTGTCGATCAGGTCGTGCCATACGTTGGCGGGAGCGAGGAAGGTCGAACCGGCCTTCACTTCTATCGATTCTTCGGTGCCGTCATCCAGCTTGAACGTGCCGGAACCGGAAATAACGGTAAAAATCTGGTCTCCCGTCGGATGGCGGTGATAGCCGAGGCCCTGCCCCGCCTTGTAGTAATAAACATCAAGAGTGATTGCATCGCTCTTGATAAGGTTTACTTTGGCGACTGCATCGTCTGATAAAGTTTTATTGGAATCTATGTCGTTGCTTTGGATTGCCATCACGCTGTATCTCCTAAAAATGTTGAAAGTATGAAAGCTCTTTTTCCTGCTCCCAATTTTAACTTTTTGATTTTAGGCGGTCAACCATGTTCATCATCCAAAGCGGAGCGCATGGTTCGGCAAGTTGGGGTATATTTAGGTAATGGCAACAAATGAATTCGCAATTGAAGTAAACAACCTCTCCAAGAAGTTCACCGTGGATGAATCGGGGCGCGGGTTCGCGGGCTCCATAAAGGCTCTTTTCCACCGGCGCAAGCGGGAGATTATGGCGGTGGACGGCATAAGCTTCGGCATTCGGCCCGGCGAGTTCGTCGGCTACGTCGGGGAAAACGGCGCCGGAAAATCTACCACCATCAAGATGCTCACCGGTATTCTTGTACCTACTTCCGGCGAGGCGCGGGTAAACGGCATCGTCCCGTACGAAAACAGGCAGAAGAACGCCGCCGGCATCGGCGTTGTTTTCGGCCAGCGCACGCAGTTGTGGTGGGATCTTCCGGTGCGGGAATCGTTTGAACTTCTGAAAGTGATTTTTCGGGTTCCGCCGGACGATTTCAGGGAAACCATGAAGAAGCTGGATAAAACGCTAAACCTTGCCCCGTTGATGGATATGCCTGTAAGAAAGCTGAGCCTCGGGCAGAGAATGAAATGCGATATTGCCGCATCGCTCATCCACCGTCCGCGCATTCTTTTTCTGGACGAGCCGACGATAGGGCTGGATGTGCTGGCAAAGGAGAATATACGGGTATTTCTTGCCGAGCTGAATAAAACCGACGGCACGACGATTATTCTCACAACGCACGACATGAACGATATAGAAAAACTATGCCACAGGCTGATAATGCTCGACCGAGGGAAAACCATATTCGACGGCGCCACCGACGAGCTGAAAAGAAAATTCGTTCATGAAAAGCTTATAGAGGTGGAATTTCACGGGCATGTTGAAGACATCGATAAAATACCCGGCCTCTCGCTTGTGCGCGAGCAGGCCAACAAGAAGTGGCTGAGGTTCGAAAACCATTCGTCCGGCATAGGCGATATGGTTAGCCTGCTGGCGGAGCGGTACGGCATTAAAGACCTTTCCGTCCGAGAGCCGTCCGTCGAAAACATCGTTCGCAGTATCTATGAAAACCGCCTCGCTCTGCCGGACGCCGTCCGGCAAACCGCGAAAGAAGAAAACGTATGAGCCTCCCCCTTTTCGCGAAGTTCGCATCCGTTTCGTTTCAGAAACAGATAATCTACCGGTTCGACTATTTCATGGGGGTGCTCAACGGGTTCCTTTACGTTTTCATCTTCACATCGCTCTGGCGCGCGCTTTACTCCCATTCGGATATCGCTACGCACGGGGGGTTTTCACTACAATCGATTATCACCTACGCGGTAATGGCGATGGCGGTAAGGATTTCATTTTCGATGGAGGAAAACGCCATATACAAAAAGGTGCAGGACGGGTCGGTGGCGATTGACCTCATTCGCCCCGTATCAATCTTCTTCATGCATCTGGCGCAGTCGGTCGGCCACTCCTTTTTTCACATACTGGCGAGAACCGTCCCGATACTCCTTATATCGGCCATGTTTTTCGACCTTCAAATACCGGCCGAACCGGCAAGGCTGGCCGCTTTTCTGTTTTCGGCCGTACTGGGCTATCTTATTCTTTTCATGATAAATTTTTGCGTCGGCCTGCTTGCTTTCTGGTTTGTAGAAATTTTCCCGTTCATGCTGTTCAAATACGGGCTGTTCACCCTTTTAAGCGGGGCGATTGTGCCGATAGACCTGTTTCCAGCATTTATCAGGCCGGTCGTGGCGCTTCTGCCTTTCCAGTATGTTCTTTACTCGCCCACATCCATACTCATAGGCCACGCTTCGCCGGAAACCATTCCCGGGATAATCGCCGTGCAGGCGGTATGGGTTTTAATTTTCTCCGCGATTTCTGCCGCCATGTGGAACGCCGGGCGAAGCAAGCTGGTTATTCAGGGGGGATAGAGAATGGAAAACCTGAAAATCTATCTAACGCTCGCGCTCGCTTCGTTCAGGGCGCGTATGGAATACAAAACCAGTTTCATGTTCTATGTTTTTGCGATACTCGCCTATTACCTCGCCCAGATAGGCCTGCTGTACGTCATTCTGCACCGCTTCCACAGCATACAGGGGTGGACGATGGGCGAAATAGCTTTCCTCTACGGCCTGCTTACTTTCGCTCACGGTTTTACTACGCTTTTTTTCAGCTCGCTTATCAATTTCGACCAGATCATTATAAAAGGAGAGTTCGATAGAACCCTCATCCGCCCTTTAAGCCCGCTCGCACAGGTTATCTTCTCCCGATTCGAAGCGTCCACCGTGGCACATTTCATACTTGGCACAGCCGCCCTTGCCATAGGCTCGAAACTGGCCGACATCGACTGGACTGCCGCTAAAATACTCTTCTTCCCGCTGGTAGTGGCGGGCGGTGTGCTTATAGCCGGGTCTATACGACTGATGGTAACGTCTGTCGCCTTCTGGACGCTGAAGAACGAATCGCTTGTGCACACGGTTGTTTTTTCATCGAAAGAGTTCATCGTTTATCCCATAACCATTTACAATTTCGGAGTGCAGTTTTTTCTTACATTCGTTTTTCCGCTGGCGTTCATAAATTTTTATCCGGCGGAATTCTTTCTTGACCGGTCGGGGGATAATCTTTTCCACTCGGCTCTTCAGATGGGCACTCCCATAGTCGGCATTATCATGTTCGCGATTGCCATCACGGCGTGGAAAGCCGGAATCGACCATTATCAGAGCGCGGGCAATTGAAGCGGCAATTCGCCGATTGCTACGGCAATTCAGCTGTACAATGTGAGACTCGTGTTATTATATGAGCCTCTACTTCTTTTAAAGGGGGATGGATTATGGGGGGGGGTCGCTATCTTTCCAGCCTGTTAGTTTTAATTGTTCTATCTTTTATAGCTTGTTCTACAAGTCAGTCAAATACGGACGTTGTTATACATGCAAAGACTGGCAAGATACGGGTTGGTGTCAAAAAAATACTCCACCACAAAACCAAAAGGAAGATTATGCGGAAGGGGAAGTCATTGTTCGGTTTAAAGATTCGGTGGGTGGGGCAGAAATGAAAAAGGTAATTTCTTCCATTGATGGAAAAATCATAAAAGCGGTATCGATGCAAAGAAAAACCTACCTTATTAAATTGTCAAAAGAGCTTTCTGTCCAAGAAGCAATAACCGTACTGAGTAAGCAAAAAACAGTGATATATGCGGAGCCTAATAATTTGATGAGGGTAAGATAATGGGGAAATCAAAATACTGCTTGCTTACATTGTTACTATTGCTTTCTTTTTACTCAGGAGGACATGGTTCACTGGCATTTGCAGAAGCTCCTAAGTATGTACCAGGTGAAATTTTGGTTAAGTTTAAACCGACTCTCTCATCTCGGGCGAAAACTGATGTGAGGAATCAACTCAGTTCTTCATTAATTGAAGATTTTAAAAGAATAAGTGTTCAACATATAAAAATTAAAGATGGCCAGGCGGTTGAAGAAGCTATCGCAAATTTTCGTAGTTTTTCAAATGTAGAATATGCAGAACCTAATTATATTATGTCCACAAGAGGCACGACGCCAAATGACACAAACTTTTCCAAGCAATGGGGGCTCAACAACACAGGGCAGACCGTAAACGGCACAACGGGAACGCCCGATGCCGATATCGACGCGCCGGAAGCGTGGGACGTTACAACCGGCTCTTCATCGGTCATAGTGGCGGTGATTGACTCGGGCGTCGATTACAACCACCCCGACCTCTCGGCAAACATCTGGAGACACATCGGCGAAACGGCGGGCAATGGAATCGACGACGACGGCAATGGCTTTACCGACGATACGCGCGGGTGGGATTTCGTGGATAGTGATAATGACCCAATGGATGTTGTCGGTCATGGAACACATGTCGCCGGCATAATTGGCGCTGTTGGGAATAATAGTACAGGGGTCACTGGCGTTGCATGATCTACAACAATAATGCCAATTCGTGTTTTAGATAGTTTAGGTTTTGCAATAACAAGCGATAGCATTAAAGCGATTGCTTATGCGGTTGATAATGGTGCCAAGGTTATTAACTATAGTTTAGGTGGCACATCCTTTAGCCAAGCCCTAAAAGATGCAATTATTTCGGCTAATACTGCAGGGGTATTATTTGTAGCCGCCGTTGCAAATTCTGCACTAAATAATGATTTTAATGACGATTATCCCCCCAATTATGATGTAGCGAATATTATCGCAGTAGCAGCGACCAACCAAGATGATAACCTTGCTTCATTTTCTAGTTATGGAGCTACCTCCGTCGATGTGGGAGCTCCAGGCACGAATATATACAGCCTTAAACCAGCAAGAGAGATTATTTTTAGCGAGGACTTTGAAAGTGGCGCGGTAGGCTGGATAGTTGGAAAACTATCCGGAGACACATGGCTCATTTCAAGCCTACATCCCTATACCGGGTTGAAAAGCCTGAGCGACGGCTCGGAAAGTCTGACCTATTTGCCCAATACCGACTCATGGGCCACAAGCCCGTCTTTCAACCTTTTCGGCAAGTCGGGCTGTACATTGTCGGCGCAGTTCGATTACATAACCGAGGCCGATTTTGATTTCATCTTCGTAAAAGCTTCCACAGACGGCATAACATATACGTCCCTTGGCGGGACGATGTCGGGGGATTCCCTTGCATGGATAAAAAATAGTTTTGACCTGAAATCTTACGAAGGCAACGCCACAGTATCAATCAGGTTTGAGCTGGTAACCGATAGTACCGTAAACAAAGGCGGCGTCTATATTGACGATGTTTCGGTTACCTGTTCATCCAGCACCTTTACTGGCACAGAGTATTTATATAATCAAGGAACTTCAATGGCTACCCCACATGTGTCTGGACTTGCGGCTCTTCTCCTGGCTCAAAATTCATCACTTACGGTTGCCCAGTTAAAAGCCTTGATACTGGACAATGGCGACTCAGTAGCGGCTCTAAACGGGAAAACAACCTCCGGCAAAAGAATTAATGCCTATAACTCGCTGATAGCTGGTGATATTACAGCTCCTACAAGTCCATCGATTTCGGTTGCCGGCGGCGCTTCAAGTACAACCTCCGCAAACGTCACTCTCTCCCTCTCCGCCACCGACGCCATCGGCGTGACCGGCTATTACCTGTCGGAAGATCCGGCCACCCCTTCAGCATCTGTTTTCACATCCGTAACGCCAACCCAAAACTTCTCGCAGGACGTAGCTTTCATTCTCAGCAGTGGCAACGGCGCGAAGACGGTTTACATATGGTTCATAGACGCCGCCGGAGACATAAGCTCAAGAGCTTCCGTTTCCATCAATCTATCGGCGCCGCCTACCGGTACGGCTTCCGCGCCGGCCCCTTCAGGCGGAGGAGGGGGCGGCGGATGTTTTATCGCGACTGCCGCTT
>JAJRYM010000144.1 GCA_024275775.1 Nitrospirota bacterium | reverse complement strand
GGTAGTTTTCTTTCACCTGCTCGATAGTAGGCTCGCCCTGTTCTCCCAAACGCCAGAGAATCTCCATCAGCTCGTCGCGCCTGTTGTCTTCCTTTCTGTGCGTCATTGCCAGAACCTTATAAGAAAGTTAGCCGCTCCGCCCACCAGAACGGCAATGATGATTACCAGCGCGTTGGTAAGTATCGCGCGTTTCATGCCAAGCTCCTTTATCATAACCATCGTGTTGGAGAAGCAGGGGATGAAAAGCGTGATTACGATAAGCCCCACCACTGTCTGATAATAATCTACCACCCCGGCGTCCACCATGTCCTTGAAATAAACCGCGCCCACCTCTCTCCGGGACAGCACGAGGATGAACACCTCGGTTACCTTCTGAGGGAGGGACAGAAAACCGACCACTATCGGCTTCAAGGCCGCTTCGATAATGGCCAGCATGCCGGTTTTATCAAGCGTGAACATCAAAAGCGCCGCGAAAACGAACATAGGCAAAGCTTCTTTCATGAACCATTTCAGCCGGAACCATGTTTTCCTGAGAATGTTGTTCCAGTGAGGCAGACGGAAAGTGGGCAGTTCGATTAAAAAATCGGCGCACTGCCGGGCCGGCATCATCCGGTTAAGCGCCAGCCCGCATACAATCTGAGTGGCGGCGACCGTGAAAATTACGATAAGAAGAGCGGAAAACGGCGCCGTTGCAAGTATGGCCAGCATAACGCCAAGCTGAACGGCGCACGGGAAACCAAGCGCGATAAGAAACGAAGCTATGAATCTTTCGCGGGGCGTATCCAGCGTGCGGGTGGTAAGAGTCGCCATTGTATTGCACCCGAAGCCGAGCACCATCGGCAGAACAGCCTTGCCGGTTAGCCCCATCGGTTTTAAAAGGCTGTTTAAAAGCACCGAAAGGTTGGGGAGGTATCCCACGTCTTCAAGGAAGTTGAGCAGTAAAAAGAATATGAGAAGAATCGGAATAACCGTGCCGAGGGCGTTCTCTATGCCCATTGTGAGCACGCCGAAATTGCCAACAAGAAAATCGTTCAGAAAAGGCTGGGGAACCAGCGAGGATATAAACGAGGTGAAAGGCAGGAAGATAAGATTGTCCAGCCACGTAGCCAGAAAGTTGGCTCCGTTACCGACCCCCTCGAAAATCACCCAGAGTACGGCCAGAAGTATGGGCCAGCCGAATACCGGGTGGCGCGAGATTCTGGCGGCGGTTTCTCCGAATCCAATCGAGAGGAGCGGTTTTTTTCTCAATACTTTTTTAAGATACCCGCCGCCCACAAGGAACGGCTTTTAAGCGCCAGCCTTACGACCATCGCCGGCCTTACCTGCCGGTGGAATTTTCCCAGAAAACTTCCGATGCGCGCGGCGGCGGGGGCGCCGTATTCCACCTCCGCCAGTTCAAGGATTGTCTCGTCTCCCGCCAGCAGAAGAAGCAGTTTCCCTTTAGAGGGGCGGTTTTCCGCCGGAAAAATCGAGGTCAGTTCGCGCAATCCTTCCTTGATGGCGGGCGGATAGTCGATATCGGGGTAATGGGCTTTGTCCTCGGCGCCTGCCTCTTCCAGCTCGCTAAGCCCCAGGCCTAGAATCGCGGCGGTTTTCACCACGGCCATTCCCAGTTTTTCGCCAAGCAGGCGGCTGTCTATTTCGACCCCTTTTTTGCGCGCTTCGTCAATCATGTTCAGGCAGAACAGCGTAGGTATTTCAAGCTCCATAACCTGTGAGAGGAGTATCAGCGAATTTTTTAGATTGTTCGCGTCGCCGCAGAAAATCAGGAGTTCCGGTTTTTCCGTCAACAGTACGTCGCGGGTAATCCGCTCGTCGTCCGAGAGTACGTTCAGGGAAAACAGGCCGGGCGTATCGACTACCTCGTAGCTTTTACCGCCGAAGTCGGCGTCTTTCCTGATGGCTTTAAACGTTGTCTGCGCGTAATTGGAAACGATGGAGTAGGCCTTGGAGAACTTGTTGAACAGAATGCTTTTGCCGACGTTGGCCTGGCCGACGATAACGATTTTCCGTTTCGCCGCACCCGCCGTTTTTATGCCGTCCATTACAGTTGCCCCATTTCGTCGTAAATTTCCATTTTATGCCCTGCCGCCGATTATGCATCAGGTTTTTTGGAGAAAGGTTTTGCATCGGCTCTTTTATTTCCTGCAAACCGGCAGTTTAGTGAAAATGATAATCATTGTCAAATATAGCCCGAAACGGATGAGAGCAGGGCGGAAGCAGGGGGTTACTTTTTGTGAACTTTCAATCCCGTACCGGGCGGGCGCGCTTTTGCCGGTGTCGGCCGTCTCGCTTTAAACGAACACCCTTTACCTACTGCGATTTTTTAAAGCGTCAATTACTTCGGACGGCTCCATTCGTTTGGTGTAATCGGCATTGACGAATGAGCGCAGTATCGTTCCGTCGGTTTCGATAACGTATGTTGCCGGCATGGGAAGCTCCCACGATTCATCGCCGTTATCGCCCGGAATATCCAACCCGAATGTTTGATATATCTGCTGAATTTTATCATCAAGCACGAACACCAGGCCGAAGTCGCGCGCGACTTTGTTTCCCAAGTCGCTTAAAACATCGAATTTCAATCCGTGCTTCTCGATGGACGTGAGCGACTTATCGGGAAGATTTGGCGATATTGCAACAAGTTTTGC
>JAJRYM010000143.1 GCA_024275775.1 Nitrospirota bacterium | reverse complement strand
TCCCAGTCGCGCTGGAGGTTCAGCCAGAATTCGGGACCGGTTTTTAACGCCTCGCCGAAGGCAAGGGCGGAATCGGCCGAAATCCCCCTCTTGCCGTTTATGATTTCGTTAAGCCTGGCGTACGGCCAGCCCAAGTGGTTAGCGAACTCCTTCTGGGTTAAACGCAGCGGCTCAAGAAATTCCTTCAACAGCATTTCACCCGGATGCGTGGGCGGTCTTTTTTTCGGCAACATCCTGCACCTCCTAATGGTAATCGACAATTCTTATCTCAAAAGCGTCGCTGTTTTCCCATTGGAAAACAATCCGCTGTCCGTGGTCAGTATAACGCCAGTTAAACTTTAACTTGGAATTGTCATGGCGAAACCCGGTGCGGACAGCATCGGGTTGTGGCCATCTCGATTAGGGACTATCTAAACCTCGCAATATTTAGCTAATGAGCTGGATTCCGGCATCGGCAGTCCGTCCTCTTTCATGCCGTGAATATGCAGTTCTATGGCCTCTTTCATATTGCGTTCCGCTTCCTCCGGCGTTGCGCCGGTGGCGATACAGCCGGGCACGTCCGGCGAGAATGCGGAATAATTATCACCGGCTTTTTCGATAACAATCAAATACTTTCGCATGGTCTATTTCCCTTTCAAACCGGCCTGTTTAACTATGCTGTTAAGCGGACCGGCGGCCACGTCATCGCTGGGATGCCCCGCTATGGTAACGCGCCCTTTCCTGGCGGGGTGCTTGTATTGTCTATGGCTTCCCTTGGTAACAACAAGCTCCCACCCGGCTTCTTCTATCATTTTCATGATATCACGTACTTTCATAAACCCTTGCTTGGTATTTTAAACTCCCTGTAATGCTTTGCGGGCGGCTGAAAGGGTTTGTGCGATATCGTCGTCGGTGTGGGCGAGTGACATGAAGCCTGCTTCGAACTGGGACGGGGCGATATAGATACCTTCGTCCAGCATTCTTCCGAAATAGGCGGCGAATCTCTCGGTGTCGCTGGTTTTTGCAGTCTCATAATTGCCTACCTTCTGGTTGGTAAAGAACATCGAGAACATCGCGCCGACCCGGTTGGAAGTAGTCTCAACCCCTGCTGATTCAGCGGCTTGGGAAAGACCATCGGCCAGTTTTTTGGATTTCTCCTCCAACTGCTCGTACGTTCCGGGACGTTGAAGTATCTTTAATGTGGCGATTCCGGCCGACATCGCAAGCGGGTTCCCCGACAGCGTACCGGCCTGGTAAATAGGCCCGGCGGGCGCCACTTTTTCCATGATTTCCTTTTTTCCGCCGTAGGCGCCGACCGGCAGTCCGCCTCCTATCACCTTGCCGAGCGTTGTGAGGTCGGGCGTTACTCCAAATCGTTCCTGCGCCCCGCCGTATGCCACGCGGAACCCCGTCATCACCTCGTCGAAAATGAGAACTGCGCCGTCCGCATCACACAGCTTCCGCAGTCCTTCAAGGAAGCCCGGTTCCGGCGGAAGAACGCCCATGTTTCCGACGACCGGCTCCAGTATCACGCAGGCAATTTCCTGCGGGTGTTTTTGGAAAAACTGTTCGACGGCTGAAATATCGTTAAACGGGGCGGTGAGGGTGAGGTTCGCCAGCGGTGCAGGCACTCCGGGCGAATCCGGCAGGCCGAGCGTTTCCACCCCGGAGCCGGCTTTCACCAACAGCGAATCGGCGTGGCCGTGGTAGCACCCCTCGAATTTCAGGATGAGGTCGCGGCCGGTATGCCCCCGCGCTACGCGGATAGCGGACATCGTAGCCTCCGTGCCGGAGTTGACCATCCGCACCATCTCGATGGACGGCACGGCAGAAATAACCATTTCGGCAAGCTCGGTCTCTTTTTCAGTTGGCGCGCCGAACGACGTGCCGTTGCGGGCCGCCTCGATAACCGCTTCGATAACCTCCTCGTGGGCGTGGCCTACAATCATCGGCCCCCAACTGCCGACGTAATCGATATAGCTTTTTCCGTTTACGTCGGTTACGCGCGATCCTTTGGCGCTTTCGATGAAAACGGGGTCGCGCCCTACTGCACGAAACGCCCGCACGGGCGAGTTCACCCCGCCGGGCATAACCCGCATGGCTTTTTGAAACAATTCGGCGTGATTTTTCATTTGATATATTTTCCTATAATCGGTTCAAGATTCTGTTTGGTTTCTTCGGGGATGACAGCCGGGTCGGTGAGAATCGTATGCTCCAGCGCGGAATGACAACCTGCGGGGCAGTCCTCGCCGATGGCGCCGACAGCTTCCCGGATGATTTTCTGTGACATCTCGACGTTGGCCTTGATAACTTCCAGTATCGCCTCGGTGGAGACGTCCTCGGCCGATTCGTACCAGCAGTCGTAATCGGTGGAAAGCGC
>JAJRYM010000142.1 GCA_024275775.1 Nitrospirota bacterium | reverse complement strand
TCGCCGTTTATTTCCGCAATCTCTCCCGAAACCGGCGAGTAAAGGTCGGATACCGATTTGACCGACTCAACCACGCCGAAAGTTTCCCCCGCTTTCACGGTCGCGCCGGTTTGGGGAAGCTCTACG
The DNA here is from genome assembly GCA_024275775.1 of Nitrospirota bacterium. Classification (GTDB taxonomy): domain Bacteria; phylum Nitrospinota_A; class UBA7883; order JACRGQ01; family JACRGQ01; genus JAJRYM01. Next base: position 1,577 of record JAJRYM010000142.1, on the reverse strand, counting down.
AAAACCACGTCGCCCAGCTGGCTTTGAGCGTAATCGGTTATTCCAACGGCGCATATATCGCCATCCGCCGCCACCCATTCATGTTCTTTCGTGTATAAAAGTTTCGCGGGAAATTCCATCGTTTCTCCTACCTGTTTTTATAAGTACGGTGTTTCACAAAAGGGAGCCGGCAGACTTTTGCCGGAACCTGTTTACCCCTTATCTCCACGTCCAGCCGATCTCCCGGCGAGAGAAACCGTCCATCGGTTTTCGCAATATATCCCATCCCAATACCTTTTTGCAAAGAGGGAGAGAAAGTGCCGCTTGTCACTTCGCCGATTTTCTTTCCACCCGCGAGCAGAGCGTAGCCTTCGCGGGGGATGCCCCTGCCTTCAATCGTGAATCCTATTCTTTTCCTATCGGGTGTTCCGGCAGGCAGGCGGGATTTGCCGATAAAATCGACATCCGTTTTTTTAACCGCCCATTTGAGGCCGGCGGTTATCGGGTCTGTCTGTTCATTCAGTTCGTGGCCGTAAAGGGGGTAGCCCGCTTCGATTCTCAAAACATCCCTCGCTCCCAGCCCGCACGGCTCAAGCCCGCGCGTTTTTCCTTTTTCCATTAGGAGATTCCATACATCCCCGGCTTTTTCAGGAGGAAGGTAAATTTCAAAACCGTCCTCGCCGGTATAGCCGGTGCGAGAAATCATCGCTTCCGCGCCGCTTAAGGGAATATGAGTGAAATGGTAGTAGGGGAGGGTTGCGGGTATTTCGCAGATTTCCGCCAGTATTGCAAGGGCGTTCGGCCCCTGCACTGCCAGCAGTGCGAAATCGTCCGAACGGTTTACGGCCTGTACGTCTTCCCCTTTTACCTGCGCGGAAATCCATTGAAAATCCTTTTCGATGTTCGAGGCGTTTACGACGAGCAGAAAATTTTCGGGAGAAAGGCAGTAGACCAGCAGATCGTCAATAATACCGCCCGTTTCGTTTAACATCAGCGAATAGACGATACGGCCTTCGGTTGCGTTCGAGACGTCATTCGTTGTGATGCGGTTAACGAACCGGTTCGCGCCCGTTCCTTTTATTTCAATTTCTCCCATGTGCGACACATCGAAAATTCCCGCGCGGGAGTGAACGGCGTTGAGCTCGTTTATTACGCCCGAATACTGCACCGGCATCAGCCAGCCCGCGAATTCCACCATTCTTCCGCCTGCGGTTACGTGATGGCCGTATAAAACGGTACGTTTCAAGCTTATCTCTCCTTCTGTATGTCGAGGTCGGCGTTCGGCGGGAAGGTTATTCCCCCATCACCTTTATTATCACCCGTTTTTTGCGTTTGCCGTCGAACTCGGCATAGTAAATTCTCTGCCACGGCCCGAAATCCAGCCTGCCGTCCGTTACCGGTACGACGACCTGATGATGCACAAGAAGGGATTTCAGATGCGCGTCGCCGTTCGTTTCTCCGGTGCGGTGGTGCAGATAATCCGGGTTAAAAGGCGCTACTTCTTCCAGCCATTTATCTATATCCTGCAAAAGCCCATCTTCATGATCGTTCACCCATACGCCCGATGTGATATGCATGGCCGAAACGAGAATCATCCC
>JAJRYM010000141.1 GCA_024275775.1 Nitrospirota bacterium | reverse complement strand
ATGACGCTATCGGGGAACGTACGTCTGGTAAGGCAGTACCACCGCCACTTTGAAATCGAACTTGTAATCCTTTTTCCCGCCGCTGTCCCGCAATACCGGGAAGATTAAGGAAAACTTCTTATTGCGGTTAAGCTCCGCTTTCTCGTCTGTCTGGTCGAAAAGCGGTTTGATTTCCCATGCCCACGGCTCTTCAAGTTTTTTTATGTAGTTTACAGGCACAAGGATATCGTCAATGGTCTTTCCGGCCGGCACAACAACGTTTTTTAAGGCCTCCATGTGTTTCGTGAAAACAGTCTGGTAATTAGCCACCCCCTGCTTCACTCCGAGCGAATCGACATACCTGACTTTAGGCCATAAAAGAGTTACGTCATATTCGGTTTTATTGGTTATGAATGCCTGGATTTTCTTTTGCTTTATGACGAAGCGGAAACTTATTTCAGCATCTTCATAATGCAGGCTTGCGCTTTTTACCGGCTGGATCATCTCATAGTACTGCCAGTATCTGTTCGGGGTGATACTGGAGCAGGCAAACATCGCCGAAATAAGCAACGCCGCCGCGATTTTCTGCTTCACTTTTTTTCCAGCAACCCTTCCGCCACGCTCACAACATCGCCCACGTTCTTGCTGTAACCGTCGGCGTTTATTTCCTTCGCGAAACCTTTGGTCACCACCGCGCCGCCTATCATCACCCGGCATTCAAGCCCCCGCTCTTTCGCCGCGTCTATTATTTCCGGCATCTTAACCATAGTCGTAGTCATAAGAGCCGAAAGAGCTATGATATCCGCTCCGTTTTTTTCCGCCGCGTCGAGTATCTCTTCAAGAGGCACCGACCGGCCAAGATCTATCACCCTGAAGCCGAAGTTTTCCAGCATGATACAGCATACGTTTTTTCCGATATCGTGCACGTCGCCCTGTACCGTAGCGAACACGATGGTGCCTTTAGGCTCCTGCTTCCGCCCCTGCTGTAAAATCGGTGTAAGTATCTTCATGCCCCGTTTCATCGCATCGGCCGACGCCACAAGATGCGGTATGAACTTCTTTTTTTCCGCGAAAAGATCGCCCAGTTTCCTTATGGCCGGCGTCATGATATCCATGAACATTTCCATAGCCGGTATTTTTTCTTCCAGGCCTTTGTTCACCAGATCCTGAATGGAATCCTTTTCCCCTTCCAGCACGGCGTTATAAATCGCCTCCCTTGAGGTGAGATGTTTTTTCTCCGCCGGCTCTTTTGATTTTTCCTCCTCCGATGTGGCGAAGTCTATATACACCCGGCAGTTTTCGTCGCGTCCCGTAAATAGGGAGCCGGCGGAAACCGCCCTGTGCATTCCATCCGAGTACGGATTTACAATAGCGCAGTCAAGCCCCTCGGCCATGGCCATAGCGAGGAAGGTGTTGTTTATGGCGGGCCTGTCCGGGAGGCCGAACGATACGTTGGAAAGCCCGACCCCTGTGGCGCATCCGAGCTCTTCCCTTATTCTCCTGATGGTTAGAAGCGTCTGCCGCGCTCCTTCCTGCATAGCGGAAACTACCACCGCCAGACAGTCGAAGACTATATCCTCCCGCCTGAAACCTATCTCAAGCGCTTTATCCAGAATGATTTTCGCGTATTCCAGCCGCTTATCCGCCGATTCGGGTATTTCCTCTCCTGCGGTAAGCGCGATTACCGCCGCCCCCATCCTTTTAGCGAACGGAAGAACTCTCTCCAGCTTTTCCGGCTCGGCGTTTACGGAGTTCAGAAGCGCCCTCCCGGCATAAAAGGAAAGCCCGGCTTCCAGCGCGTTATTATTGGAGGAATCTATTACGAGCGGCTTGCCTGTTACGTTCTGAATGGCGGTTACGGCTTTTTCCATCATGGCTGGTTCGTCTATCATCGGCACGCCTACGTTCACGTCCAGCGCCGTAGCACCGGCTTCCGTCTGCTTCCTCGCTTCAAGAAGCACCCTGTCCAGTTTGCCTTCCTTTATCGAAGCGGAAAATTTCTTTTTGCCGGTGGGATTTATCTTTTCGCCTATCTTGACGAAAGGATGCCCCGCGCCGATTCTCACGGCGGTAGAGCGCGAAGCTATTACAACCCCGGACCGCTCTTGCCTTGGGAAAGGCGGTTTTCCCTTCACCAGCCCGCTTATTTTTTGAATGTAATCCGGCTTCGTTCCGCAACAGCCGCCTATGATATTGGCGCCAAGCTCCACGAACAGAACGGCGAAATCGGCCAGCATGTCGGCGGTTCCCGGAAAAACGGTCTTGCCGTTTTTCATAACCGGCAGGCCGGCGTTCGGCTCTACCATTATCGGCAGAGATGTGCAGGCGCCGAGTCTTTTAATCACCTCCAGCATCTCCTCCGGGCCGGTGGAGCAGTTAACGCCCGCCACGTCTACCCCCAGCCCTTCCATTACTGCCGCGGCCGCTTCGGGAGTTGTGCCGGTGTCGGTAACCTCATTGGCCGAATAGGTCATGCTGGCTATCAGGGGAATACTCCCGCGTACATCGTTGCAGGCGATAATGGCGGCTTTGGCCTCCATCAGATCAAACATCGTTTCGATTATCAGAATATCGCACCCCGACTCGACAAGCGCCGAAGCCTGCTCTTTGAAGACTGCTATCGCGTTTCTGAATGAAAAATCGCCTATCGGCGCCACCATTTTGCCAGAAGGCCCCAGCCCGCCGGCCACAAGCGCGCGCCCGCCTGCGCCTCTGCGCGCGTTTTCAACTGCGGCGCAGTTTATCTCCTTCACTCGCGATGCCGCGCCGTATTCGGCCAAGCGCGGAGCTGTGGCGCCGAAAGAGTTGGTTATGACTATTTGCGAACCCGCT
>JAJRYM010000140.1 GCA_024275775.1 Nitrospirota bacterium | reverse complement strand
GGAGAGCATCCGGTAGCCTGCGCGCCGAATATTCGCGTAGGCGCCGAATCTATCAGGCCGAGTTTTTCGAACTCGCCGAACGCTTTATATATTTTGGTTATCAGCGACGAGCCGGCAATAGGCACCACTACCTGTTCGGGGGCGTGCCAGCCGAGCTGTTCCGCTATTTCGTGGCCGTATGTCTTGGAGCCTTCGCCGTAATAGGGGCGGATGTTTATGTTTACGAACGCTATTTTATATTTGTCGGCAATTTCGGAGCAGAGCCGGTTCACATCGTCGTACGAGCCGTTTATCTGTACCAGTCTGGGGCCGAATACCTGCGTGGCGATGATTTTGCCCGATTCGAGCCCGGCCGGAATGAAAATAAACGATTCGATTTCCGCCTGCGATGCGAGAGCCGCCACGGAATTGGCAAGGTTACCGGTGCTGGCGCACCCTACTTGCGTAAAGCCGAACTCCTTGGCTTTGGAAATGGCGGTCGATACAACCCTATCCTTGAACGAAAAGGTGGGGTGGTTTACCGAATCGTTCTTGACGTAAAGCTTTTTCATGCCCCACAGTTTGCCGAGGTTTCGGGCGCGATGAAGCGGCGTAAACCCTACGTCCAAGCCGACGGTCGGCTCTTTATCCAGCGGCATAAGCTCCAGATAACGCCACATGTTGGGCTTGCGGGATTCGATTACCTCTCTGGTGAGCGTTTTTTTGATGGAGTCGTAATCGTAAACCACCTCAAGCGGGCCGAAACAGAATTCGCAGACGTGTATCGGATTTTTGGGATATTCCCTGCCGCATTCACGGCATCTCAGTCCTGAAACGTGGCTCATTACAACTCCTATATCTTCCTTAATTTCGGAACCTGCGCAACCCTTTGCCCTACATTAAAAAGTTCCCTAATCGGGACTTTTTTCTGGAAAACTTTAGCCGGATTCTGCGCAAATTCAATCTTTTACTTGAATAGATGGTAGAAAACCCGACTATTTTTGTCAAGAATTTATTTGAGCCTTTTGCATAAAAGGTTGCCAGCTTTTTTCAGCGGACTTACAATGCCTGCATGACCGAAATAAAACTAGCAAAGAATGCCGGTTTCTGCTGGGGCGTTAAAAGAGCGATTGATATTACTCTTCAGGCGGCGCGCCATCGTAAAAAAAAGATTTTTACGTTCGGCCCGCTGATACACAACCCCCAGCTCATGGAATTGCTTAAAAATAAGAAAATTCATACAATAAGCGATTATAAGGATATTGAGCAAAGCGATATCATTATAAGAACCCACGGTATCACCCCTGAGATAAGGGGCGAAATACGCAAAGCCGGCCACCGGATAATCGACGCCACCTGCCCCCTCGTGGCCAGGGTTCAGGGGATGATAAAGAAGTTTTCCGGCAGGGGGTACGCAATAGTCATCGTAGGCGATGATGGGCATGCGGAGGTGGTGGGGCTTAAAGGGTTCGTGAAAACTTCGGTTCATGTTATTTCCGGCAAAGAGGATGTGGCCTCACTCCCCCCTTACGAAAAGGTTTTCGCGGCGGCTCAGACCACCTGCGACAGGAAACGGTACAGCGATGCCGTAAATGAACTGCAAAAGAAATATCCGGTTCTGGAAGCGGGGGATACAATCTGCGAAGCGACCTATACAAGACAGGATGAAGTGATAGCGCTGGCTAGTGAAACAGACCTTGTGATAGTCGTCGGCGGCAGAAACTCCGCCAATACCAAAAGGCTTGCCGATATAGCCGGTCAGCATGGAGCGCAGAGCATCAGAATCGAAACCGAACAGGAACTTTCGGCCGATAGGATAAACGGATACCAGAGCATAGGTGTTACGGCAGGCGCCTCCACGCCTCAATGGCTGGTTGAGCGGGTGGTGCACAAGCTTAAAAAGCTTACGGATAAGGGAGGGTACAGCTTATTTTCCCTTGCGGAGGCAATGCGGTTTTTAACCAAAAGTAACCTTCTGCTGGCGTTCAGCGGGTCGGGTTTGGCCTATATAAACATGCGGATAATGAATGTTCAGCCGACTATGCCTCTTATAGCTGTTTCTTTCTTCGCTGTTTTGGCCACCTATCTTGCCTATCAGCTTTTAAATGCGTCGAATCTTCTGATAAGCGATCATGGCAAATACCAGTACCATGCGAAATTCAAAAAGGTCTTTTGGAGCATGGCTCTTTTTTCAGCCGTTGCAGGCGGAGCTATCTCTTTGAATCTTGGGGCGTTACAGGGATTGCTATTTATAGCTCTTGTATCGGTCGGAGCGACATATCGGGCGGACACGCTTACCTGGAAGGTGCTTGCCCCTGTTGCCAAGCTGAAAGATATCCCCGGCTCTAAAGATATTTTCGCGGCAACAGCCTGGGGAGTTATAACGGTGATTATTCCATATCTCTCGGCCGAAAAAAATCCGGAATTGGCTTTGCCGCTCGCTTATACATTTGGGCTCATATACATCAGGTCTTTGCTTTTCGAGTTGCGCGACGTCAAAACGGATCAGGTTGTCGGGCGGGAAGTGCTTCCGGTGCTGTTCGGGGCTAAAAACAGTTCGTTCGTTATCTACGGCATCCTTTTTTCCCTCGGTCTGGTCCTGACCGGCGGATATATTGCCGGGGTCGGCGATTATTCTCTGCTTGTCATGCTGGCCGGACTGTTCATCATGTTATGGTTCGTCTATTACAGCATGCAGGGCAAATGGGAGCGCTCCACCAAATTTGATCTTTTTCTCGACGCCTATTTTCTGTCTGTTGCGCTTATGGTGCTGGCGATCGACTCGGTTAAACATTTTTCTGCTTAAAAGCCATTTAGTTTCAGGTGGTTGACTGGTAGCAGGCGAACCGGGGCAGGGCGTGCCGGCAGGCAATGTTTCACGTGAAACATTTTTTCGTATTGATACGAATCGGTATGACTGGTAAGCTTGCCGATAAGTGAACAAGACGATTGCCGTTTCCAATCAAAAAGGCGGGGTGGGCAAAACTACAACCGCCATCAATCTGGGTGCCTGCCTGGCCATGGCGGGAAAAAAAATCCTTCTTGTCGATATTGATCCTCAAGCCAACACGACTTCCGGCCTTGGTCATCAACCTGACGCCGATACAAGTATTTACAACGCCCTTATAAATCAGAATATCGATAACGGTTTGGTTTGCAAAACGCCGGTTGATTCCCTGTTTCTAATCCCCGCCGATATTAATCTCATTGGAGCGGAGCTTGAGCTTATTGCCGGCGAAGGGCGGGAACTTCGCCTTAAAAGAATAATAAAACACCTGAGCGACGGTTTTGATTTCATTATCATAGATTGCCCGCCATCGCTGGGCCTGCTCACGCTTAACGGGCTGGTAGCCGCCGATTCGGTAATAATTCCTTTGCAAACAGAGTATTACGCCCTCGAAGGACTTAAACTTCTTATGAATACCATAGAAAGGGTGCGCGACAGCGCCAATCCCTCTCTTGAAATTGAAGGAATCCTGTTTACCATGTATGACAGCCGAACAACACTCGCCAACCAAGTGGTGTATGAGGTTCGAAAGCATTTTAAAGACGATGTATTTAAAACGGTTATACCAAGAAATGTGCGTCTGGCGGAATCTCCGAGCCATGGCCTTCCGATACAGATGTACGACCCTAAATCAAAAGGGTCGGAGGCTTATATTGAGCTGGCCAGGGAGCTAATCAGACGGCAGGGCGGAAATACGGTTGACCAAAATATACGGGGGGAAAATGAAATCGAGACAAGCGCTAGGTAAAGGTATTCAGGCCCTTATACCCAAGAAGGCCAAAGAGGGTGGTAGAATACAAGATATCCAGCTAACTTCTATTAAAACAAATAGTTATCAGCCACGGACAAGGTTTGAGGATGCCGGCATTAAAGAGCTGGCTTCGTCAATCAGGGAAAAAGGGGTCATCCAGCCTGTTCTCTTAAAACCTGCTGACGGCGGCTATGAATTAATAGCGGGCGAAAGACGGGTTCGCGCCTGCCGTCTTCTGGAGTTTGAAACTGTCCCTGCAATAGTGAAAGATGTCGGCAACGAAGACAGTCTGGAGCTGGCGATTATTGAAAACGTACAGCGGGAAGACCTCAACCCAATGGAAGAAGCCAACGCTTACAGGCAGTTAATAGATCAGTTCGGCCTTACACAGGATGAGGTCGGCAGGAAAGTGGGCAAAGAAAGGTCATCAATAGCCAACATGCTTCGTTTGCTGAAACTGCCCGCTGAAATTCAGCATGATATTGAACAGAAAAAACTGACGATGGGGCACGCCAGAGCGCTTTTGGCGTGTGAAACCGTGCCGGCGATGCTGGAGATGCGAAAACAGATTCTGAAATACGGCTTGAACGTGCGTGACGTGGAGGCCAAAACAAGGCGTAAACTGGTAAAAAAGAGACCAGCTCCATCTGCCGACCCGTTTTTGAGGGATTTGGCGGACACAATGCAAAAAAGTCTCTCCACGAGGGTGGCAATAAAGCCGAGCGGAAAAAAGGGAGGAAAGATAATAATCGAGTATTATTCAAATGAAGATTTGGATCGCATCATGGAGCATTTGGGTTGATATGGGTAATAGATTTTTCACCTTGCGGGGATAGCGCATAAACACTTTTTTGCATTTTACTGTTTCATTCACGCATGGCATTGCGGCGAGGCAATGGCCATTGAACTGCGTGGTGTATTGCGGGAGCCGGTATGCGTGCTAAAAAGAAAAAAGGCCAGAGGGAATTATTCAGGGCGCCCCTCTCAGGACTTTTAAACTCTCATCACCCTCTTTACAAGCTGGCCGAAAGCATTGACTGGCCGGCTTTGGAGGAAACCCTCGGCGCCATTTACAGCGACGGCCTTGGCCGTCCGGCAAAACCTACCCGCCTGCTGTTGGGGCTTCATTTGTTGAAGACCGGTTTTCAATTAAGCGACAACGATGTTGTTCTCAAATGGGTTGAAAACCCTTATTGGCAATTTCTTTGCGGGTATGAATATTTTGAACATAAACCGCCGGTGGATTCGAGCCTTTTGGCCAAATGGCGCGCTCGGATAAAAAGAGCCGGTAAAAAACAGCTTTTGGAGGAAACGACGGAAACCATAATCGCGCGCCACGCGCTGGCGCCGAAGAGTCCGGCGGAGCTAAAATATTAACAGGCAACCGGCGTGGCCTCATGCGATAATATAAATCTTACAGTCGTGAATGCGGAATATTATTTGCCCTGCCGAACGGCGGGACTTGACGATAACCGTTTTGAAAGGGAAAATACACTGTAAATAACAGGGGGTAAAAATGAGACAGTCCGACCTTGACTATATTCTAACGACAATGCTTGAAGCGTATCCTAACGTTTCCGATCTCAATATGACGGTCGGCAAACCGTTGCAGGTGGAAAGTTCCGGCCAGCTTGTGCCGGTGGCAATTTCTCCCACCGTTGAAAAGCTTACGCCTTACCAGACGGAACAGATGGTCATGATGCTTGTAAACAGCGACAGGCGTTTAACGGATATTCTTTTGCGCGAAGGATCGTGCGATTCCTCCTATTTCCTGGTTGGCAAGGCCAGGTTCAGGGTGAACGTCTTTTCGCAACGCTCCACCTATTCCATCGTTATGCGCAAACTGGAAACGCGCGTTCCCACCGTTGAAGAACTTAAACTGCCTGATGTTTTCACGAAAATCGCGGAAGAGAAAAACGGAATCGTGCTGGTAACCGGCGCGACCGGCAGTGGTAAATCAACTTCGCTTGCCGCCATGCTCAACCATATCAACGAGAGCAAATCGGTGCATGTCGTTACTCTGGAAGATCCTGTAGAGTTCGTGCATCCACAACTAAAGGCAACTTTTAACCAGCGGGAGCTGGGAGCAGATTTCGATGCTTTCGCAACCGGTTTGAGAGCGGCGCTCAGGCAGGCTCCGAAAGTTATTCTTGTCGGCGAAATGCGCGACAGGGAGACCGTTGACATAGGGTTAAGCGCGGCCGAAACCGGCCATCTTGTGGTAAGCACGCTTCATACCGTAAATGCCGGCCAGACGATAAACCGCATAGTGGGAATGTTCGATCAGGAAGAGGAAAAGCAAATTAGAATAAGGCTTGCGGATACCGTGCGATGGATTGTCTGCCAAAGGCTTGTGCCGAAAGTCGGAGGAGGGCGCCAGGCGATTCTAGAAATCATGGGCTCGAATCTGCGGGTGCAGGATATCATTCTTAATGGAGAGTCGGAAGGCAAGACCTACTACGAGGTAATCGAGGCGTCCAAACCGTACGGCTGGACGACTTTTGACTCTTCGCTTATAGACGCTTACGTAAAAGGCCTGGTAACGGAAGAGACCGCGCAGGCATACGCTTCCCGCAAAGCTGTTGTAGGCCGAGGCATCGACAAGCTTAAAGCCGAGAGGGGCGAAAAGACATCCGACATCGAAGAGCTTGCTCTCGATGAAGAATACGAAGAAGAGAACGATATGCTTGCAAAACCGATGAAGAGAAGGAAAAAATAAGCTATGGAAATAGTCTGCCAGAACTGCCAGAAAAAATTAAATGTTCCGGATGAAAAACTTCCGCTCGGCAAAACGGTAAGTTTCAGCTGTCCCGCCTGCAAGGAAAAAATAACCGTAACAAGGGAAGAAAAATCCGCCCCTCCGCCTCCGCCGCCCGATCAGTTGGTTTCAACCGATGAGGACGTGAAGACCGAGACCTTCAGCCCGGATTCGGATAAACCGGGAGCGATGGTATGTCATACCGATTCCGGCCCGCTAAAAGCGCTGGCTGAAAAAATGGGATACCAGGTGCATACCCCCGGAACACATGCCGAGGCAAACAAGAACCTTCGCTTTAATAAATACGATTTAATTATTATTACCGCCGATTTTGAAAAGGAGCTTCACGACGGTTTGTCTATTCTGCAAACGCTTCAGAACGCCACAATGGATATACGAAGAAAGACTTTCGTTTTATATATCAGTCCCGATGTGAAGTCATTGAACGGAATGCAGGCGTTCGCGCTGAGCGTGAACATGGTGCTTTCTTCCGACGATTACGCGAAAGAGGGCGACGGCGTGGTGCGCATGCTCAAACCCGCTATTGCCGAGCACGAGCTGAATTACAGGATTTTCTTTGAAACGCTGGTCGCGCTTGGAAGAGCCTGATGGAAACTCCGGTTGTCGAAAGGTACATGGATAAGCAGGTAATTATTACCGAAGGAATCATGAGCCAGAAGGCCTACGTCGTTTTGTCCGGCGAGGTGGCCATTTCTAAAAAGGTCGGCCCTAGAACGGTAACCGTAGGCCTTTTGCAGAAAGGCGATATTTTCGGCGAAATGGGGCTGTTTCAGGATACGGTGCGTTCCGCAACGGCTACCGCCCGAGGAGATGTGGCGCTCGGCATTATTGACAGAGCCCGTTTTAAAGAGCTTTATGCTGAATGCCCGGACGACATGAAAATCATTATAGATTCGATGGTGGACAGGTTCAGGCTGGTAACAGGCAAACTTGCCATGATCGCCCTGAAACTGCAGGAAACGAAAAAGGTGCTCGACGCCTATTCGATTAAGGAAAATGCGGACTGATGCCTGAATTCGTTTATAAATACGAAACCAGAATTGGCGTAAAAAAGGGAGAGCTCGAGGCCGATAATCTGGAACATGCGGAGGCGATGCTAAAAAAACAGCGCATAACTCCCATTTCACTCAAGGAAAAACCGAAAGATCTGTTCGGCGGTAAAGGGCCGTCGCCGGGCTTAAAGGATATAGTCGTATTCGTAAGGCAGTTTTCCGTAATGATCGATGCCGGCCTGCCGCTTGTAAAATGTCTGGACATACTCGGCACCGCCACGGAAAATAAAATGCTCGGCAAAGCCTCCTTCGACGTTAAGAAGAGGCTGGAGCAGGGTGAAACCTTTGCCGAAGCCCTGCGCAAACATCCCATTATCTTCGATGACCTGTTCTGCAATATGGTGGAAGCGGGCGAAGTCGGCGGCATTCTGGATATCATTTTCAACAGGCTCGCCTCGTACATAGAAAAATCCGCCGGCCTTAGAAGCAAAATAAAATCGGCCATGGTCTATCCCGCCAGCATCGTCTTTATAGCCGGCACCGTTGTAACCTTTCTGCTGGTGTTCATTATCCCGCAGTTTGCCGGCATGTTCTCAGAGATGGGCGGCAGAGAACTGCCTGCGATTACAAGATCCGTTATCGTGCTCAGTGACGCGGCCATTAGTTACTGGTGGGTCTTTGTACTGCTAGTGCCGACCTTTGTTGTTCTTTTCAAGAAGTTTTACGCGACTAAGAAGGGAAACCTGATGGTGGATAGTGCGCTTTTGCGCGCGCCCGTAATAGGCATGCTGGTGCAGAAAATTTCCGTCGCAAAGTTCTGCCGCACCATGGGCACTCTTATTTCATCCGGCGTGCCGATTATCGAAGGTCTCGATATCACGGCGAGAACGGCCGGTAACAAGGTGCTCGAAGGGGCCATACTCGGCATAATCGACGATATCAAGCAGGGGAAGGGCCTTGCCGACCCATTACGAGATCAGGGTGTTTTCCCGATGATGGTGGTTCACATGATAGGGGTCGGCGAAGAAACCGGCGCTCTGGATACTATGATGGCAAAAATCGCGGATTTCTACGAGCAGGAAGTGGATGATGCTGTAGACGCGCTCACGGCCATGATGGAGCCTCTGCTTATGGTGTTTTTGGGGATTACCATCGGATATGTTGTTATCGCCATGTATATGCCGATCTTCCAGATGGGGGCCGGCGCGTAACCCTTTGTAACCTGGCCGGCCGATACCAGGCCTCCGGGCAGTTTCTTCTTTAACCGGAGACGGTTGTGGACATAGATTTAAAGGCATCCCAAAAGGAAGAGCAGATACAGCTCATGAAGGTGCTGACCATCTTCAGGATGGTCGTCATCTCCTTTTTTCTGGGACTGCTCGTCATTTTCCAGATGGAACTCGGCGGATTGCGATTTCCGTTTGTGCTGTCCCTGCTCGCGGCCGCCACGTATCTCGTCTCCATCGTTTATCTGCTTTTGCTGAAGGTTGTTTCCCGCTATCCTCTTTTTCTGGCAGTCCAGCTCGCCCTCGACCTGGCCATAGAAACGGCCATCATTTACTATGCCGGCGGCGTGGCAAGTCCGTTCACCTTTTTCTATATGTTTACGATTATCGCCACGGTTATAGTTCTGCCCTCCCCTTCAGCTTACGTAACAGCTTCCGCCGCCAGCATTCTTTTCGGCCTGCTGGGTAACTTCGAATATTACGGCGTAATCAACACCGTGCCTCTGCTCATGGGGGGAGTACAGCCGCTTTCGCCGGGGCTCGTTTTTTTCACCGTTCTCTCGCACATCGGCGCATTTTTCCTTGTCGCATATTTAAGCGACATACTTGCGAAAAAGGTAAGGAGCACTTTCATAGCGCTTCTTTCAAAGAGCAGGGATCTTACGAACCTTCAGGCTTTTCACGAAAACGTAATCGCCAACATGGGAAGCGGTTTTCTGGCGCTTAACCTTGAAAAAAGAATTCTTTCGGCCAATCAGGCGGCGCTTAAAATGCTTGGGCGCTCAATGTGGGAAATAAAACGAACCGCGCTTGAAGCGCATTTCACGCAAACTCCCATTGACGCTCTTTTGCCGCCGGCCGCTCCTGATACCGGCGAATCCGTAAGCGCCGAAACGGTTTATGTGACGCCGCGCGGAGAGACAAAACAGCTTGCGGTCTCCTCTTCGCTGTTAAGGGATTCGGCGGGCAAGATAATGGGGTACATCGTTATTTTTCAGGACGTGACGACTCTCAGGAAAATGGAAGCCGCCGTTACGCGGGCGGAAAGGCTGGCATCCATCGGCAGAATCTCGGCTGGCCTGGCGCATGAAATACGCAACCCGCTCGGCGCGATAAGCGGCTCCATACAGATGCTTCAGCATTCATCCGGAACGTCGGACGCCGATAAAAGGCTTATGTCCATAATCCTGAGGGAAACGGACCGCCTGAACAGGATAATCAACCGCTTTCTTTCATCGGCCGCTCCGTCCATGAAAAAGGTTGAAAATATAAACATGGCTGAACTAATCGACGAAGCTGTCACCCTGTTTTGCAACGATGCCAAGTTTGCGGACCGGGTGGAAATTGATGCGAAGCTGGATAAATCTGTAAAACTTACCGTAGACCCGGAAGCGTTAAAACAGGTTCTATGGAATCTTTTTCTGAATTCTGCCCAAGCCATGAAAGAAGGCGGGAAGATTTCCATCAGCCTTCAGTCGCCTGCGGAAGCCGCCGGTAACGGCCATTACTGCGAACTGGTTGTGGCCGATACCGGTTGCGGTATTCCGGAAACCGACGTAACCAAAATATTCGAACCTTTCTACACAACAAGAGAAAGCGGAACTGGGCTGGGACTTTCTACCGTACTGAAAATCATAGAATCCCATGACGG
>JAJRYM010000139.1 GCA_024275775.1 Nitrospirota bacterium | reverse complement strand
GCGAACCGTATCATGCGGGAAGCCACCCCGCCGGTTGAAAGGAAGTTGCTGGCGAGGATGAAAAACGGTATCGCCATAAGCGGGAACGAATCTAGGTTCGTGAAAATCTTCTGCGCGACCGCCATTCTCGGCATGTCGGTAAAAAAGAAAATATAAAACATGGAGGTAAGGCCGAGGCTTACCGCTATCGGAACGCCGAGCACAAGAAGAACAACCAGACTGCCGAAAATAATCGCCGAGGTCATGCTTTGCCGATATCCGAAAAGTTTTGTTCTTCCATCGCCTTCCGCAGGAGCGGAGGAATTTCCTCCATCTCCTTACGGCTTTTCTTGCGGGGAGGATTTTTTATATCGTGCGCTATCTGCTGTATGAAGCGGACGGTCATCAGGCCGTTGCCTATCGGAACCGCCATGTAAACTATCCACATCGGCAATTCGAGATCGGGCGAAACGATGCCTATCGACAGAATGAAACTTATCAAAACCGCCCCCAGCACGGTGATGCCGATCGTGTAAATAAGGCTGATGACGGAAGCGGCAATTACGGATATGGAATACCACTTCTGCGGAAGCATGTTTACGATGGTATCCACGCCTATATGAACCCGCTTTCTCACCCCGTACGACGCGCCGATGAGAGCCGTCCAGATAAGAAGATATGTCGTCGCTTCCGACGCCCAGGTGATGGAAAAGGAAAACCCGTACCTTAAAACAACCTGAAGAAAACTGATAAGGGTGGCAAGCGCGAGAAAAACCGAAATGACGACCTCCTCGAACCTGTCGAGCATCCGGCAAAATGCGTTCATCGCATAAAGATATTACACAACCGCCCCGTTCGCCATATATTCCGCTTCTTTGTTATATGATTACCCGATGCTATGGTTTGAATTTATTGCGTCCGCCGTCCTGATAATCAGCGCCGGCGCTCTGTTGACTACCTACGCCGACAGGCTCTCAGACAAGCTGAACATTTCGGGCGCGTTCGTGGGGCTGATTATCCTTTCCATCATCAGCTCCCTGCCCGAATTGGGCACGACCATTTCAGTCGTAAAATACGTCGGCAAGCCGGATCTCGCCGCAGGTAATATCTTCGGCTCGAACACTTTCAATATTCTCATTCTGGCTGTGCTGGATTTTCTGCTTGGCGCGGCCTCGCTGTTCGCTCTTTCCCGCGTTTCCCACCAGAAGAGTATCGCGCTGGCGGTTCTCATGACTATCGTCGCTGTTCTTGCGATAAGGGGCGACGGTATTTTCTTCATCGACGGAGCCCAGCTCGATTCGTTTGTTCTGCTGATGGTCTACTTCATCGGGATTTACTTTCTTTTCCTGGCCGAGAAGAAAGCGAGAAAACCAGACCATAAATACGGCAGTGAAAAGGTCGGGAAAGAAATACTGGTCGTGGTGTTAAGCGGACTCGTGGTCGTCATATCCGGTTACTGGCTGGCGCGCATATCGGACGGCATCTCCGAAGTAACCGGCTGGGGGGAGTCGTTCGTCGGGTACATTTTCCTCGCCGTAACCACCAGCCTTCCCGAACTGGTTATAAGCATCTCGTCCCTTAAACTGAAGGCCTACGACATGGCGATAGCGAACACCATCGGAAGCTGTTTTTTCAACGTGCTGATGTTCGCCATAGCCGACCCGTTTTACGACGGCTCCCTGCTGGCCGATACTTCCCCCTACAACATCAGACTGGGCTTGGTTTCCATCGCTATGCTGGTTGTTACAGCCGTAGCTCTGATGGCGGGCTCGCGCGGAAAAAATACCGGCTGGACGAAGTATCTCCTAGTCGTTTTATACGTTCTGGGAAGCTGGCTCGTATTCTCGGCGGCCTGACCCCGCGACACGGTTTTCTAAGGATTTCTACTCTTCGGGATGGTATTATCTAAGTACCTTTTAACACATCTTAAAGGAGGGGTACCATGTCCGACGCCGTCTATAAAGTCATCGAAATAATCGGAACCAGCGAAAAATCATGGGAGGACGCCGCACGCGTAGCCGTTGAGCGCGCAGGCAAATCACTGCAGGATCTGCGGGTGGGAGAAGTGGTCGAGCAGGATATGAAAATCGAGGACGGGAAGGTTACCGCCTACCGCACAAAAATCCGGCTTTCCTTCAAATACAAGGATTAGGATTTCACAAAGCCTGTAGATGCGGCTCAGTTTATCCGGCTGGGATAGGAAAACAGCCCGGTTTATTGAAAAACTGTATAAGGAAATACCTCGCGAAAAAACCGAAACGGTTTCTCTCAAAAATATCGGTGAGCTTCCCCGGCCGGTAGCGAAATATCTCCAGCTGGTATTGAAAGAAGGGCAACCCTTAATACGTTCAACTCGTGTATGCCATATCGGTAAATTCCGCTCCAAAGTAAACGGCACGTGGAGTTCCTTAAAATCAAAGCAGTTCTTTTCAGCTGAACCGCCGGGATTTGTGTGGGATGCCTCTATTAGCATGATTCCCATGGTTCATGTAAGAGTAAGGGACGTATATGTTAATGGTGACGCTTTTATGGAAGGAAAACTTCTGTCGGTAATCCCGGTGATTGACGAGAGTGAAAAAGCGGAATTGAAGGCCGGCGCACTGCAACGATACCTAGGAGAATCAGCATGGTTCCCAACCGCGCTGTTACCGGGAAAAGGGGTGGAATGGAGTTTCATCGACGAAAACAGAGCCTTGGCGACATTGACAGATTCGGACACAACGGTTTCTCTTGAATTCCGCTTTAACAATGCAGGCGAAATTACTGGCGTATTTACCCCATCGCGCTACCGGGAAGTAAACGGTAAATACGAGCCGACCCCATGGGCTGGATATTTCTGCGATTACCGAGAAAAAGACGGAATGCGGGTTCCGATGAAAGCTTATGCGGAGTGGCATTTACGGCAGGGATATTTTTCATACTGGAAGGGGGAAATTGTGAAAATTGATTATGAGTATGCACAATAATGCAGGCACGAAGATTTTGCCGGAAAGCCTCGGTTAAACGGACTGTTCCTTTCGCACCCGGTTTACGAGCCGGTGCGCCTGCCGGGTCGGTTCGGGAAGGCGGTAGCGTGACACGCACCGGTTGACAAGCTCCACGCTTCCTTCGATATC
>JAJRYM010000138.1 GCA_024275775.1 Nitrospirota bacterium | reverse complement strand
TTCATAGGCGCGCTTGCCGGGGGCGGGCTTTTTCTCCTTTTGGCCGTGGCGGTGCCGGGCGGAATGGGCGGCGGCGACATCAAACTCATGGCGATGCTGGGAAGTTTCCTCGGCCTCAAAGCGGTGTTGATAACAATTTTTCTCGGCTCCATCGTAGGTTCCATCGGCGGTCTTATAGGCATCGCAGTTTGCGGCAAAGGAAGAAAATCGAAAATACCTTTCGGGCCGTACCTCGTTCTCGGCGCTCTGGCGGCAATTTTTTGGGAAGATGAAATAGTGCGGTTTTATATAGATACCTTCGTCCGATGAACGGGCTATTGATAGAATAAGAAAATGAACAAGGCGATACTGAGAATCGAGTGCCCCGACAAGCAGGGGATTGTCCACGAGATAACCGAGTTTCTCGTAAACAACAACGGCAACATACTGGAGCTGGAGCAGTTCGTAGACCAGCGCACCGCCCGCTTCTTCATGCGCGTCGTATGGGATATGACCGGCTTCGGCATCCCGCTTGAGAAATTCGATATCGCCTTCGCCGAAACCGCCAACGGACTGAGCGCGAAATACTGGATAAACTCTTCGGCGAAGAAAGACCGGCTGGCGCTTTTCGCGTCGAAAGAGCTTCACTGCTTGGGCGAAACGCTTATGCAGTCTTTTCTCGGCAACCTGCCGGTTGAGATTCCGGTGATAATAAGCAACCACGAAACAGCAGGCAATCTTGCCGAAAAATTCGGCGTGAAATTCTTTCATATTCCTACCGACGGCCGGGAAAAAGAGGAATATGAGAAAGAGCAGTTGCGGATTCTCGAAGAGCAGAGGATAGATTTCATAGGGCTTGCGCGTTATATGCGGATTCTCTCAGCAAACTTCGTTCGGCGTTATCATGACAGGATTATCAACATCCATCATTCGTTTCTGCCTGCGTTCGTCGGCGCCAACCCGTACAGGCAGGCCTACGAAAAAGGGGTGAAGATAATAGGCGCCACGGCGCATTTCGTAACGGAGGAACTCGATCAGGGCGCGATTATCGCGCAGGATATCACGCCGGCTCACCACGGGTATTCGGTGGACAGGCTGAGACAGGTCGGGCAGGAAACGGAAAAAAAGGTTTTCAGTTTCGCGCTCAAGAAATACGCCAAGCGGAAAATAATCCGCATCGGCAACAGAACCATAGTATTCGAATAACCCCTAATCAAAATCGCCCGTCTTCGTTCAAGCTGTCGTAACGAGGCCGACACAGGAGGCCGTGGCGATCTCGTGAGGAGAGATTGCTTCGGGTGCTAAAGCGCCCTCGCAAAGACAGATTCGGATTCCACCCTGGCGGGAGCCGGGCGGTTTATTTGGGGACTTTTTCCCAGTCTTTCAGAAACCGTTCAATACCGATGTCGGTAAGCGGATGCTTGGCCAACTGCTGAATGACGTTGAAAGGGATTGTGCATATATCGGCCCCCATCAAAGCCGCCCTCACGATGTGCATCGGGTTGCGGATGGAAGCGACGATCACTTCGGAGCCGAAACCGTAGTTGTTGAAAATCTCCATAATGGTGTCGATAAGCTCCATCCCGTCTTCCGAGATATCGTCCAACCGCCCCACAAACGGAGAAACATAAGTCGCTCCCGCCTTCGCCGCAAGCAGAGCCTGCGTGGGGGAGAAAACAAGAGTCTGGTTTACCTTTATCCCCTCGCCGACTAGAGCCTTGGTCGCTTTCAGGCCGTCCACCGTCATTGGAAGTTTAACAACGATGTTCTTGTGAATCTGCGCAAGCTCGCGCCCTTCTTTTATCATCCCGGCGGTGTCGAGAGAGACCGCTTCCGCGCTTATCGGGCCGTCTACCTCCTCCACAATCTCGTTGATAACCGTCCGGAAATCTTTGCCTGTGCGGGCAACGAGAGAAGGATTGGTCGTTACGCCGTCGAGGATGCCTATCCTGTTGGCTTCCCGTATTTCCTCTATATCTGCCGTATCTATGAAAATCTTCATCGGTTGTCTCCTATTTAAACAGCTATCGTCACAAATCGAAATAAACGTGAAAAGTATACCGTTTTATCGGCCGAAAAGAACTTTGTAAATGTTTAACCGGCGAGGCTTCGATATATTTCAAGAGTGGCGCGGGCGGTTTTCTCCCACGTGAAATTCCGCACTCTTTCCAGTCCGGCTTTTATGAAAAAATCCCTTTCGTCGTTTTCGGAAAGGCGGCGCATGGCGGCGGCTATTTCCTCTTCGGATGTCGGCTCGACGATAACGGCCGCATCCCCCGCCACTTCCGGCATGGATGTTACGTTGGATGTGATAACCGGACATCCGCACGCGAACGCCTCCAGAATCGGAAGCCCGAATCCTTCGTACAGCGACGGGAAGCAGAGCATCTCCGCGCCGGAATAAAGTGAAACAAGCTCCTCTTTCGCCAGATGGCCGATGATGGTTACCCTGTCGCCTAGCCCCAGCTCCGCGATTGTTTGCGGAATTCTTTCGTAACCGTAAGTCGGCTTCCCGCATAAAACAAGGCCGGCCTCCCCGCCGCTTTGCAGATAACTGTGATAGGCGCGGATAATTCTCACGATATTCTTTCTTTCCTGCAGGGCGCCCGCGTTGAGAATGTAAGGCTGTTTAATACCGAGCCGGCGCAGGTCGGCTTGGACTGTCTCTTCGGACTGCCGTCGGAAAACCGGATCGACTCCAAGGTGAATGACCTGCACCCGCGCCGGGTCAACCTCGTAGTAATCGCAGATATCTTTCTTTGTGCTTTCGGAGATGGTAATAATCAACTCCACCACGCCGCCGGTTATAAGTTTATGATACCGTTCTTTTATCATGTTGCGGAATTCGTTTGTCATGAAATCACCGCCTTTTACGGCGGCCAGGTCATGAATCGTTACGACCTTTTTAGGATGCGGAAAATCGGGCAACCGCTCTCCCGGACCGTGAAAAACATCCAGCTTTTTCTGAAACAGAAAATTAAAAGGCTCCTGAATTATTTTCAGATGAAAATTTTTCTGTTGGACGGGGTTTAAAAACAGCCCGTATTTCAAACGCGAAAATCTGTAGCAGAGATAGTATCGGTTCTCCGCGTCGATTTCGGCCAGATGCTTTATGAGGTTTTCAACGTAAACCCCCACGCCGGTATAGTTAGGCTCCCCCATAGCGGAGATATCTATGCCGATATTCATAGGGAGCGGGTTTCAGGAACCGCCTCGGCGTTTTTCGCAAGCATGCTTCGGATGGCCGATTTAATTTCCCCCATTCCGATGCGGGTCATGCAGTGATCCGGCACGTACCCGCATTTTTCATTGTCGCCGCACGGCAT
>JAJRYM010000137.1 GCA_024275775.1 Nitrospirota bacterium | reverse complement strand
TGGCGGCGGAGGCCGGAGTTGACAGGGTGCAAGGCGATTACATGGGGATGCTGGCGACCATCATTAACGGGCTTGCCCTTCAGAGCGCGCTGGAGCAGGAAGGGGTTGAAACCCGAATGCATACAGCCATTCAGATGTCGCAGATAGCCGAGCCGTTCGTGAAGCGCAGGGCGCTCCGGCATATGGAGAAAGGGCGGATTCTTATTTTTGCAGGCGGTACCGGCAACCCGTATTTTACAACCGATACTACGGCGTCTCTGCGCGCAATGGAGATAAAGGCGGAAGTTATTTTAAAAGCCACCAAGGTAGACGGCGTCTATTCTTCCGATCCGTTAAAAGATAAATCCGCTCGCAAATATACCGAGCTGACGTTCATCGACGTTCTGAAGCAGGGTATCAAGGTGATGGACGCCACGGCCATATCGCTTTGCATGGATAACAGCGTGCCGATAATCGTTTTCAATACGATGATAAAAGGAAACATAAAAAAAGTGCTTTGCGGAGAGAAAATAGGAACAATCGTCAGAGGTGTGTGATGGTGCCTGATAAAGTTAAGGAAGAGTGCAGACACAAAATGGAATCGTCCCTTTCCGTTTTGCAGAGTGAGGTTGCCGGGATTCGCACAGGGAGAGCTTCTACGGCTCTTCTTGAAAGCGTGAAGGTGGATTATTACGGCTCGCCCACGCCCGTAAGCCAGATGGCCACAATAGCCGCGCCGGAGCCCCAGATGATAACGATACAGCCGTGGGATATCTCCCAGATTGCGGCGATAGAAAAAGCCGTCATGGCCTCGGATATCGGCATAACACCCGCGAACGACGGGAAGATAATAAGGCTGGCAGTCCCCCCAATGACGGAAGAGAGGCGCAAGGATATGGCCAAACTCGTCAAAAAAATGGGCGAAGAGAACAAGGTCGCCATCCGCAACGTGCGGCGCGAAGGAATGGAAAGAATAAAAAAACTCCTAAAGGAAAAGGAGCTGTCCGAAGACGAGGAAAAAAAGCTGGAGAAAGAAATCCAGGGCATTACGGATGAATACGTAGGAAAAATCGACGCCGCAATAACCGCCAAGGAAAAAGAAATCCTGGAGACCTGAGCCGTGAACCCGCAGGAAACCGGCATTTGGGAACAAATCGATAAAACCGGAATGCCGCGGCATATAGCGATAGTCATGGACGGCAACGGCAGATGGGCGAAACAGAAGGGCATGCCGCGCATCTTCGGCCATCGGGCTGGAGTGAAAACTGTTGACCGCATTGTCTCGCTGGCGTGCGAAATAAATCTCGAATGCCTTACTCTTTATTCCTTTTCCACGCAGAACTGGGGCAGGCCGCGCCAGGAAGTGGAAGCGCTGATTGAAATTCTGCAAGAGTACCTTTTAAAAGAGACGGAAAGGATGGTCAAAAACAACATCCGATTCAATACTATAGGAAGAATTTCCGATTTGCCGCCCTCGGCGGTGGGCTTCATAGATAAAGTTAAAAAAGCGACCAGCAAAAACAGTGGCACCATACTGACCCTCGCCTTGAGTTACGGTTCGCAGGACGAGATACTGGATGCGGTAAGGTCCATCGCGCGAAAGACGATGGAAGGCGCGATGAAACCGGAAGATATAAACAGGGAAACTTTCAGCAGGGAACTCTACACAGCCGGCCTGCCCGAAGTGGACCTGTTGATAAGAACCAGCGGCGAGCTTCGAGTAAGCAACTTCCTGTTATGGCAGATAGCGTACGCCGAACTCTTTTTTACCGATGTCCTGTGGCCGGCTTTTTCCAATCTCGACCTTCTGAACGCCATAAAAAACTTCCAGGAAAGGGAGAGGCGATTCGGCCTGTCCGGCGAGCAGGTTGTGAAATCCGGCCTGATTTAAGGCTATCCGTTAATGGATAACAGTTCATGAAGCGTATTGCCACCGCCGCTGTTCTCGCTCCTTCCGTTTTTCTTATTGTATGGTTCGCTCCGGTTTCCGTTTTTGCCGTTTTTGTAATGGCCGTATCATCGGCCTGTTTTTTCGAATATTCGCAGATGGCGTCAAAAAAGGGAGTCAGGGTTCTCCTTGCGCACGGTACGGCCGCCGCGCTGGTAATCGAATTCATATCTCTTTCCTACATGCCGGCCGCCTACGCCGCTTTAGCCATAATTCTTATTACGCTGTTCGCCGGCGCTGTTATGAAAAAAGAGGCGGGTATGGAAACGCTTGTCTTCACTCTTCTGGGCGTTGTGTACATAGGGGTCTGCTTTTCGGCTCCGATTTTACTGAGGAGCATGCCGGAAGGTGAGAGGCTTGTTTTGCTCGGCTGTTTCGGGGTGTGGGGGGCTGATATAGGCGCCTATTACGCGGGACGCGCTTTTGGAAAACATAAACTCGCGCCGGCCATATCGCCCGGAAAAACTGTTGAAGGAGCGGTGGGCGGAGTTTTATCGGCTCTGCTCTTCTGCTTTCTGTTTGCATCCCTGTTTTTCAGGAGTGCGGATGCCGTAACGGTCGTAGCCGCCGGAGTAGCGGGCGGAGTGATAGGGCCGCTGGGCGACCTGTCTGAATCGATGATGAAAAGATATTTCGGCGTTAAGGATTCCGGCTCCATCCTGCCGGGGCACGGAGGCCTTCTCGACAGGGTGGATGCCGTTATGTTCTCTCTGCCTATTTTTTATATTTTTCTTTTGGCGCGGGGGGCGGTTTCTTGAAAAAAATAATCATTCTCGGCGCCACCGGCTCCATCGGCAGGAACTGCCTTGAGGTAATACGCGCGAATCCAAGGCGGTTTAAGCTTGTAGGTATTTCCGCCAACAGAAACATCGGCCGGTGCGAAAAGATACTCGGCCAATTCAGGCCCAAAATAGCGGCCATATCTCACCCGGCTTCTTTTATGCGCCTCAAAAAAGCCGCTCACGGCCGCACTTCAATACTGGCCGGCGAGGAAGGGATACTTGAAATGATCGAATCGCTGGAAGCCGATACGATTGTATCGGCCATCGCCGGTTCCGCCGGGCTTCTGCCTACGCTCGCTTCCATAAAAAAAGGAGTGCGGATTGCGATAGCCAACAAGGAGCCGATGGTTATGGCGGGAAGGCTGATAACCGCCGCCGCAAAAAAATCCGGCGCTTCTCTTTTGCCTATAGACAGCGAACACTCCGCAGTGTTCCAGTGCCTTAACGGCGAGCCGGAGAAAAGACTGAAAAAAATAATTCTCACCGCGTCGGGAGGGCCGTTCCTCAATACCGCCTACAAAAAGCTCGAAAAGGTCACGCCGGCAATGGCG
This sequence comes from Nitrospirota bacterium, assembly GCA_024275775.1. GTDB lineage: Bacteria > Nitrospinota_A > UBA7883 > JACRGQ01 > JACRGQ01 > JAJRYM01. The sequence goes on along the minus strand of JAJRYM010000137.1, from coordinate 3,131 downwards.
CTTAAACATCCCAGATGGAAAATGGGAGCCAAAATAACGATTGATTCCGCAACTCTTATGAACAAGGGGCTGGAAGTGATAGAAGCCCGCTGGCTTTTCGGCGTTCCTCCGGAAAAAATTCAGGTTCTCGTTCATCCACAGAGCATCGTTCATTCCATGGTCGAATTCGAGGATACCTCCGTAATGGCCCAGATGGGAATGCCCGATATGAAGGTGCCCATAGCCTACGCCCTTTCATATCCCGACCGTCTGCCTGCGCCGTGCGGGAGTCTTGATCTCTTAAAAGAAAAAAAACTGGAGTTTTTTCCGCCGGATACCAAGCGGTTTCCATGCCTGAGCCTCGCCTATGAGGCCCTTGCCAAAGGCGGCACGATGCCCGCCGTGCTGAATGCCGCCAACGAAGCGGCAGTAGAAGCGTTTCTTGAGGGGAGGGCGGGCTTTTTGGATATTCCAAAGCTCGTGGAACAAGCGATTTCCAAGGCTTCTCTTCGCTCCGATAACAAGCTTGAAAATATCATAAAGGCCCATAAGGAAGGGGGAGAGCTGGTAAGAACTCTGCTTTGATCTTTATTTACGGGGGTGAAATTCCGTTTGGCCGTCCATCGCCTTTTAAAAAAATATCTTCCTGCTTTTCCTGATGATATTGTAATAAATTTTCAAATATGCTAGATTTTAGGGAAAAGGAGTCAAATGACCAAAGCCGATATCGTAAACCGGGTTCTTGAAAAGGCAGGCCTGCAAAAGCCGGCCGCGGAAGAGGCGGTGGAGACTATTATCAGTCTTATCAAGGAAAGCCTTGCCCAGGGTAATAGCGTTATCCTGCGCCGTTTCGGCTCTTTTCAGGTCAGGGAGAAAAAGGCGAGAATCGGCAGAAATCCCAAAACAGGCGAAGAGGCCGAAATATCGGCGCGAAAAGTTGTCCGTTTCAAGGCCGGTAAATATTTTAGAGCGGCGGTTAATACCTGATTTTTTCTCCAGCAGACGTTGACCGTAATGCCAGCCAGCCGAAACGTATTGCTGAAAAAACTTTTCCAAGAGGGTTGTCCCATTGATTGACGCAGTTAAAACTATTTTAAAACAGATAGGAGAGGACCCCGACCGGCAGGGCCTCAAAGATACTCCGAGGCGCGTAAGCGATGCCCTGAAATTCCTTACGGCTGGTTACAGCGAAGATGTTGAAAGCATAATAGGCGATGCTCTTTTCGACGCCGATTACGATGAAATGCTTCTGGTAAAGGATATTTCCTTCTACTCATTGTGCGAGCATCACCTGCTTCCTTTCTTTGGCACATGCCACGTGGCGTATATACCGGACGGGAAAATAATCGGTCTTTCAAAACTGCCGAGACTGGTGGACGCCTTTTCCCGGCGGCTCCAGGTTCAGGAACGGCTGACCACGCAAATCGCGAATATCATCGAAAGCCATATTCACCCTAAAGGCGTGGCGGTGGTGATGGAAGCGAAGCATCTTTGCATGGCTATGCGGGGGGTGGAAAAAGAGGAAAGTTTTACCGTAACGTCCGCCATGCTGGGCGCGTTCAAGTCGGACAACCGAACCAGAATGGAATTTTTGCAGTTGATAAACCGTTCCATGAAACTCTGAACGGACGGAGAAAACGAAAGTTACTTGGAAAGTTCCTTCCCCAGCCGGTTTTCCACGCTTTTGATTTTTGCCTCCAGCCTTCCGGTTCTGCCTTGCCGGTAGTCCATCTTGATGGTTGTGGAAATCCTGGCGCAATCCTGAGACATACGTTCAAAGCAGGCTTTTACAACGCTAATTACCTCGTCGAACTCGCCTTCTATGACCGTTCCCATAGGGTTCAGCTTGTAAGGCAGGCCGCTTTTATCGATTATCTCCAGCGAGCGGCTTACCTGCTCGCTTACGCTTTCGCCCTTGTCCATGGGGGTCATGCTGAATTCAAGAAGAACCATAGGCTTGGCTTTAGAAGTCCGCTTTGCGAACCGTTTGCGGATAATTAATCTTTGCGCACGTCAATTTGATAATCATTTATCTTTTTGCGAAGTGTGTTTCGGTTGATGCCTAGAATGCGGGAAGCGTCTGTCTGGTTGCCTTTTGTCTCTGCGAGAACCATTTTGAGCAGAGATGTCTCGACAACTCCCATCACCATTTTATGCAGGTTGCCGTTTTTCATGCTTTTCAGCATGGATAGGTGGCGTTTCAGTTCTCTATCGAGAAAATTATCTATCGTCATGCCGGAATATATGCAACCCTTTTCATACGTGGATTCTCCCCTGTACCAGATAAAAAATATTATTTGCAAACAAAAGATTTGTCAATTTCGAATTTTGCATTTCTTCAACCGGAATTACCTTTGCGCACTTTTAACGACTGTATTTTTTCGTATAAAAAAAGCGGGAAAAACTTTCCGGCGATCCCTTTTTTATGCTATCTTAAATCCGTCGTTTCCAATCCGTCGGAAAAAGCGGGCGGGAGCGGTTTGAATTATCAGATTTGTCTTGACATAACTGCTCTGTCATAACTATCATTTAGGTTTGTGGTTTTTGGAGATTGCTGGCGTAGCTCAGCTGGTAGAGCAGCTGATTTGTAATCAGCCGGTCGGGGGTTCGAGTCCCTTCGCCAGCTCCAGGTGGTAGCTGGTTTATTGGGAGAGGTTCCCGAGCGGCCAAAGGGAACAGACTGTAAATCTGTCGGCTTTACGCCTTCGGAGGTTCGAATCCTCCCCTCTCCACCATTTTGTGCGACCTTTTGAGGATAAAGGATTAATTATGAATTCTGCGGGAATAGCTCAGTTGGCTAGAGCATCAGCCTTCCAAGCTGAGGGTCGCGGGTTCGAATCCCGTTTCCCGCTCCAGAAAATATTTGTGAGGCCTGAAGGCCCACGTAGCTCAGTGGTGGAGCACTTCCTTGGTAAGGAAGAGGTCCCCGGTTCAAGTCCGGGCGTGGGCTCCACCTTAATTGCTGGTTATATAAGGGTGTTGGGAGGATAAGTAATGGCTAAGGAAAAATTTGATCGTAGTAAACCGCACGTAAACATCGGGACCATAGGTCACGTTGATCACGGCAAAACGACATTGACAGCGGCGATAACGGAAGTTTTGTCCAAGAAGGGTCTGGCGGATTTCGTGTCTTTCGACAATATAGACAAGGC
>JAJRYM010000136.1 GCA_024275775.1 Nitrospirota bacterium | reverse complement strand
GGAATACTAGCTTCGGATATTCACCGCAACGAGGAGCTTTCCGTTTTTATAGATGTTGGCACCAACGGCGAAATAGTCGTAGGAAACCGCGAAGAACTCGTCGCCACATCCATGGCCGCCGGCCCGGCGTTCGAGGGGGCGCATCTTGCGCACAGCCACGCTTACAGGAACGGCATCATTCATAAACTCCGCATAGAACCGAACGGTGAAATTAATTATGAAACTCTGGGAGGGTCGGCTCCCGTGGGGCTTTGCGGCTCAAGCGTTATCGACTCCATGGCAGGCTTTGTGAGAAACGGAATCATAAACGAGCGGGGTTATTTTACAAGCAAAAAGAAATGGCCCCAAATAAAAAACGGTTTCTTCCTTCTTGTCCCTAAACAGCATACTGCCACTTTCAGCCCGATAGGGGTTTCCTCCAAGGATATAGAAGAGGTGCAAAAAGCAAAATCGGCTATCCGCACCGGAACCGACCTTCTCTTGCTGGAACTCGGCATATCGCCGGATGAAATAAAAAAAGTATTCATAAGCGGTTCTTTTGGAATCCGCATCGATATTCCAAACGCAAAGGCCATAGGCATGATTCCTGACTTTCCGAACGCGGAATTCCATTGCATACGCAATTCCGCCGGAATAGGTTCCCGCCTCGCTCTTCTTTCGGAAGAGGCGCGCAGTGAGGCCCGCCGAATCCCGGCCATGATAAGGCATCTGAACCTCGCCAATCATCCGCGGTTCCATAACTGTTTTATAGACAATATGCTTTTCCCGACACTGCCATGAAAGAAGGCTTCTTCCGCAGGCTTCTGGATAACGCCAACGACCTCATATGGGCGATAGACATGGAGGGGAAATTCATTTACATCAATAAAAACATCAGCGAATGGGGCTATAAAAAGGAAGAGCTCATAGGTAAACCGCTGTTAAGCATCCTTAATCAGCAGAATATAGGGAAAAGGGACAAGCGGTCTACGGAATTCGGAATAAACAGCACGCATGAAATGGAAATTCTGGATAAGTACGGCAAGCCGCATACCGTTGTAGTTAATTCATCCCCTTTCCCGGACGACAACGGGAATATCATCGGAATGATGGGAATAATACAGGATGTTACGCGGGTACAGCGCCTTGAGGAACGGCTAAAAAACGAGGAAAGGCTGGCCTCGCTGGGTCTGCTCGCCACCGGAATAGCTCATGAAATAAGAAACCCGCTCTCCTCCGTAAAGATGAACCTCCATATTCTCAGGGAAAGACTGAAACCTGCCGGAGATAATCTGGAACATTTCAAGATAGCTCAGGACGAAGTGGTCAACCTTGAGAGGGTCGTCTCAGAGCTTCTGGATTACGCGAAACCGGCCAAACTGAAGCTGGATTACTATGACCTCCATAAAATCATCGACAAAGCTGTGGCGGTGGTCGCAACATCATGTGAGCAGGAAGATATAACGATTGAAAAGAAATACGCCGATACCGCTCCCCTGCTTCTGATTGACAAAGGAAAAATTCATCAGGCTCTGCTAAATATTATTCTTAACGCGGCGCAGGCTTCCCCGCGCAAAAGCGCGGTGATAATAGAAACAAAAACTATTCTCTCCCCTTCACAAAAATTCCTCATAATGGTCGCTGATTCGGGCAAAGGTATCACGCAGGAAGACCTGAAATTCGTTTTCGACCCGTTTTTTACCACCAGAAAAATGGGAACAGGGCTGGGATTGCCGACAGTGCGCAATATAATGAAAATGCACGACGGCGATATTTCAATAGATTCGGCTCCCGGCCGAGGAACCGTAGTGAAGATTGAACTGCCGTTGGTGTAGCAGAACGGAGTAGGCAACCCGCCCTCCCCCTGCCTATTCCAGAGAAATGGTCTGCATCCCCATTCTCAGAACGGCGCTCCTTAACGGCCCTATGTACGAATACTGGATTACGTTTTCCTTATCGATAAACAGAGTTGTAGGCAGGCCGAATACCTGAAATTTCCTGTAAGCGTCGCCGCTTTCATCAAGCAGTACCCGAAAAGTGTACCCGTTTTCCTTCAGGAATTTTTCAACGGTCTGTTTGGATTCCTTGGCGTTTATCAGGATGATCTCGAACCCTCTCTCTTTTCTTTCGTTGTAAAGTTTTTCCAGCGTCGGCATCTCTTCCCGGCACGGCACGCACCACGTCGCCCAGAAATTCACGATAAGCGGTTTACCACGGAAATCCGAAATAGAAACCGATTTGCCCGAAAGGTCATTAAGGGTTATTTCCGGCGCGGGAACGGGGTCGGGCAGGCCGGGCGGTTTCATTTCGCCCCCCCCGCTACAGGCCGCCACAATCGCAAACAGCGCCACGGCCGTTAGGAGCCTGCTTACCGTTCCAGAATTCATTATTTAGAGACCGCCTCCTCAGCGAAAATCTCGGGCGGATAAACCAGCGGCAGGTCGTAATGGAACGTCCTTTGCTTTACGCCGCCCACCCCTTTAATAACAAGTTCAAACCATTTGGAACTACCGTCGATAATGGGAGTATCGCCTTCCTTTGCGAAGCGAACCACGCCCTCGAAGTGATGTTTATCGGCGGTCTGGAACCTTAATTCCCACGGCGGGGATGTCGGTGCTTCGCCGCTTGGCGACCTCAAAAAAGAGACTTTATCCATATCAAAAATTCTCAACTCTCCTTCATGCACCGAAAAACTGACTATGAAAACATAGTAGTTATCAAGATCGTATTCCTCTATAAGATATTCGGCGCCGATTGAACGGAGGTATTCCCGCGTGGCGTAATTCACGTCTGTATATATGTCGCCCTCGCCTACATCGTTCCTCCATACAACGTGGTGAACCTTTTTTCTCACCTCGTAAGGATAGCCGGAGGTTACCGTAGGATATTTTTCCTCCAGAAATTTTATTATCGCGTCAGCCTCGCGCCCGCTGATATCCACCTTCTCCTTTACCCTCATCCTTTCCACCACCTGCGTCCAGCCGGCCGGTGAAAGAACGGCGGTTATCATCGCCGATTCGCCGTGACACTGCCTGTAGCATTTCTTCTGGTAAAGATTGCGGGTATCGTCCCTTGAAAGCTCCTCTATATAGCCGCGCGTGAAAAGGTCCAGTTTCACATGCTGTTTGACGGCGGTGAAATCGTGCTGGAAATCGTCAAAAGAGGTGTAGAGCATCCGGTAAAGGCCGAAAAGGGTTACTCCCAGAATAAGGACAACCGCCGCCGAGCCTATCGATAAAATCTTGAGCCACTTCATGGTTCGATATCATACGCGCATCGAAAACCGTAATCATTGAAGTGAACGTCGCCAACGTCGCCCAACCTCGTGGCGGAGCGAACGCTTTCCCGCGGAGAAAGCCATGAACCGCCCTTTAAAAGACGGAATTTTTTCTTTCCATCGTACCAGCCGGCAACCCATTCCCACACGTTGCCGGCCATATCGTACAGACCGAACGGGCTCTTGCCGCTCTTCCGCAAGCCAACCTCTTTCGTGCCTCCAAGCTGGCTGGAGCCGCTCTGCTGAAGCGAGTAGGAACCGACTTTCAGTTTGGCGCCCACGCCTCCGGTTTCGGCGAACACGACATTATCCGCCACGAATTCATTACCCCAGGGATATACCAGGCCGCCATCGCCGCGCGCGGCCCTTTCCCATTCCGCTTCGGTCGGCAAACGGCCGCCAGCGTTTTTGCAGTATTCGTTGGCTTCTTTCCACGCGACGTTTACCACCGGATGCTTGGCGAGATTCGGCGGAAAATTGTGTTTCGGAACCTGCTTCTTATACGTTTCGTTGGTCACTTCGGTAGCGTCCATCATGAAGGATTTAACATTCACCTTTTTCTGAGGGGTTTCATCGGCATACCATTCGGGCTTGACGCGCCGGTTGGTTATCTCCTTTTCAAGTTCGGCCTTATCGGTTCCCATAAGAACATAGCCTTCAGGAATCGTTATTTTCCCCGCAGGCGTACCGGCAAAAACCGGCAGGGATAACGCCAGCGCAAGGAATAAAATGAACGTAGCTCTCATGCCCGGCGCTTGTAAAAAGAAGATTTTTCTATGAACATCATAAGCATGGAGTATACAAGCGCCGTCCATACAGCCACAATAAGCCCGAAGAGAACCGTATCTTTGAGGGGATATCCGCCCCTGCTTACCTGATACCACTTGCCGACCAGCCTCTCTATGGGGGTGAGAAGAACCTCTTTTCCGTATCTTTTGTAAAAATACCCGACTATATCGGCTTTCACCACGCCGCCTTTAAGCTGTCTGCCGATGATATTTTTCCATTCCAGACCGCAACTCATGTGGCAGTCTTCAAGAACCATCGGGCATTCGCACGGGCAGGCAAGCGAATGGGAAACACCCATTACGGTGTTATCTCTGGCGCTGTTGAAGAAAATGAACTTGCCGCTCATGAACATGAGCACGCCTATGAAGGAGACGGCCAGCACGACAATCTTGATTTTCATTTTTCCTTATTCCGGCTTTGCCGCTTTGGAAAAGCGGTTCCTCAAATATATGATCGCGCCGAGAATCAGAAGCCCGCCTGCCAGCAGTATCTCGCCCATATTGTTCTGAAAAACGCCGGTCTGCGCCATGCCGGTATATTTAATATCAACCGAAGGCTGGACATCGGCCTTGAAATACGCGATTTTAAAAATCTTTTGCTCGCCGGGCTGTATATTTTTATAAACATATTTCAGGTATTGAAAATCGTTTTTTTCGTACGGCTCCCCGCCGGCGGGTGTAATGGCAAAATCGCTGGAGCGATACGGTTGCTGAACATGAACCTCTAGAGTGTGAATATCGTACGGCACTTCAACCGTGTAGGCGAATTCCCGTTTGGAATTGGCTTTTACCGAAAAAGGAGCGTACTTGTAATCTACGAAAAATCCGGAATAAGGCAAACCTATATTCACAAACTTTTTCCCGTTTTCGGTTTTTATATCGTAAAGCTGGCAGAAATGCTGTCCGCCCGGCGACAGACTGCATGTATCGGTAAGTTTTTTCACTTCCATCGGGAGGTTGAATTTTACGTAGGCGGGAAAGGCGGTCAGGTCTGTAAATTTACCTTCCTGTATAACAAGCACGCCGGGCGATTCGTATTCCGGCATGAGCGTTATCTTCATTCTTCCTATTTCAAGTTTTTTATCCTTGACGGCCGAGAAGGCTTCGCCCGAAAACAGAGCCATAGCGCCGATAACGGCCAGCGCCGCAACCAGATATGCCCTATATCGCTTAATGCTCATGGTTCATCCCTTCGTGCGATTCCGACGGCGAATGGTGGTGGCTTGGAATCAGGTTGCCCACAAGAAGGCTTTTATAGTTCGTCATATGGTTTGAAATCATAAGGATAGACGCCGTAACAAGCAACGCCCCGCAAAGCCGTGTAAGCAGGTTCTTCACGGCCATGGAACGAAAGCGCCGCGCCAGCACGGATACCGCAAAGCCGACGCCGGCTATGGAGGTGGCCATCCCCAGCGTATAAAACGCCAGAAGAAGCCCGCCACGCCCGGCAGTTGCGGCATGAGTGTTAAGATTTATTATCACTGAAAGAGTAGGCGTAACGCACGGCTTATAGGCCAGCCCCAAAGACGCGCCGAGCAGAAACCCCACCGCGATATAAAGTTTGTGCAAAGTTGCGGGCGGCATCTCCTTTAAAGTCAAAACGCCCAGAAGATACAGGCCTGCCAGCCCTATTACGACCCCGCCTATCTGATTGCCCATCTCCAGAAACCGGAATAAAAAGCGGCTTGCGCCGGTGGATGTCATGCCCATGCCTGTGAAGATAATCGAGAACCCGATAATCGTAACGACAGCCAGCGTTAGTATCCGTTTCCATGGAATAGTTTCGGGGTTGTCTCCTTTTTCAAGAAGCCCGAACCCGATG
>JAJRYM010000135.1 GCA_024275775.1 Nitrospirota bacterium | reverse complement strand
CGACAGCATCAACAACAGTTTTTTCATTACATCCTCCTCCTTAAAAACCAAGGTTGCTTTTTCTGGGGCGTTTAAGATAACGCCTGCTGGCTTTGGTCGGTATTTCGATGTAATACGTAAGCCACGCCGTGAATTTTTCCTTCAACTGCGGTCCGTTGAGATACTGGAACAGCGGCATACCGATTGTGAATTCCAGGATATTAAGCGGGATTGGTTGCCACTGAAAGCCTACGGTTCCCCGCACCTTGCTTCCGCCGTAATTATCCGGGTTCCAGAGAAGAGTCATCAATCTCGATGTCGGGTCGCCTTGCGTCGATCTGCCGGACGCGCCGGTAACAGCTTCGTCCATCTCGCCCGTGATGTCTCCCCAGTATTTGCCGTTCAACTGAACCTGAACAAGAAAATCGTAGCGAATCTGATACATCATGTATAAATCGAGTTTCGCTTCGTCGCCCAGCCGGTAATCGCGGTCGTTGTCGTACCACCTGCCGGTGTAAGTCAGGTCGGCTCCCCACCAGTACGGCGAGGCCGACTGCTGATAAAGAATTCCCAATATCGGGTCGAACGTGCCGGAGCCCAACTGCATGCTGTACGGCAACTGCTCGCCCTGCCGCATCGCAAGTGGATGCGAGGAGTTCTTTGAATCAATGGAACCGGTAGGGATGCTTACGCCGAGTAGAAGCGAAACCTGCTTTTGGGGGATAAGCGGGTCATCGTAGAAAAGCCGATACTTCGTCATCAGCATCGTGTCGCCCATCCCTTCGGAATGCATCGTGTACCCCTGCTCGCCGGTTAGCGTCTTCATCTTGGAGTTGAACCGCATGTCCATATCGTTGTTCCTCCGCATGAACATTAAACCGGCAAAAAAATCGTCCGTAAAACTGTAGCCGACCGCGAGGTTTATCATGGTCATATCCATGTTCAGCGGAACGGCCATATCCTTGCCCTTTGCCGGCATGCCCAGCAGGCTGTCCGGGTCTACGTCGCTGGTGCCGTTGGCGAGGTCTTCCATCCGCATAAACATGGGGCTGAGTTTGAAACGGTATTCCTTCGTTTCCGGAATGCCCCCGCCGAGGATGTTCATAGGCATGTTGCCCCCGCATTTGCCGCAACAGAGCCCGACATAAGCCGACGCTACGGCGGGATATAAAATCCCCGCAGATATCATTAAAAAGAGTAGAAATCTCTTCATGGTTTCCTTCCTTTGCGTTAAACAAAATGATGTTTAAAAAAAGATGCGGCCGGCGGTTTTTTAAACCGGAAACCAAGGGACGCCGCCCGACCATATCGGGACGGACGATAGGCTTGCTTATCCGGCGAAACCGCGCGGCAGGGAAGGATTAAGCGGCTGGCGGGTGTTCGACTATTTTATAGAAACCGTTCAGACAGGTTATGGAACGGCTTGCGATGATAGAAAATTCTCCGGGAGGTTCGATAACGGGCGCGGCGGCAAGCAGACTGTCCATGCTGTGCGTGAAAATTATTTCGCTCTGTTTTTTTGTTATGTCGCACTTTATTTCGCAGACGGTTTTACATTTCTTTTGATGATGAAGGCATTGGCCGTCGGCATGATTGCACGCCTTCTGCGATTCGCCCGAACCGGTGTTAGGAATTTCCTGCACATGCGGGACGGGATGGCCGTGGTTGTGGGCGCCCGCGTGAGGGCATCTCGCCATATCGCGATGAGCGCAGACAGGCTGTATGCCGGCGAGCGCGGACAAAGGCGCCGAAAGATATAGAAGAGCTATCAAGACCGCCGTTGTTCTTCTGATTCTTAATTACCCCTTTCGCAAATTATCTTCATATTTTACTTGAACCGGCATCTTCCGGTCAAACCCCGTATCTTAAAATGCCGGATTAGGAAAGAGGTAAGCAGGGCGTCGGTTTTAGAATATAGCCGAATATTCTATAATCGACAGAAACGCGCGATGAATGGACACCGCTCTTTTGGGGAGATCATGAAAACAAGGCTGAAAGAATATGAGCCATAACCTGCAATCCATAATACAGCGCTATAAAGCCGATGAGGAAACCGTTTACAACACATGGTTCGTAAACAACGAAGAACGGTTAAAAGCTTTTCGCTCCATTAGAAGAGGCGTTCTGGATGTTATAAGAGACATTAAGAACGGCAGTTTTGGAAACGATTTTAAAGGCTCATCTCTTGAGTTTGTTTTATCCTGCATCACGGAACAAAAGCAGGTATTTATGGGCGCTTCCCATCCATTTTACTGGAAACCGAAACTGCGCATACCGGATATATACGAAAACGAATCCAATAAAACAGCTTTCGGCGAATTTCTGGAAAAATGCCTTAACGCGACTAGGGAAGAGCAAATCATCAAGGAAATTATTCTACTGGATCAGCGAAAAATTAAAGGGCTGGGGCCTGCTGTAGCCAGTATCCTGTATTTTCTGCATCCAACAATTATTCCGCCCTGTAATACTGCCATTGTTAACGGTTTCAACAGGCTGTTTAAGGATAAAATCAGGCTGGGCTCCTGGCAGGAGTATCTCAGAATGCGGAAGGTCATCATACAGACCAACAGCTCGTTTAGTGCGGATATGTCAAATGATCTGGGCGCGTTTGCAGGGCTTCTGTTTGATATTGGAGTTAATAAAACCGATATCGGAGATTTACAGATTCTTTCCGAGAAAGACCGTGAGAAAATTGCAAGGCAGCTTAAAAAACGACACAAAGAGGTTGCGGATGAACAGAAGCAGAATAATCTGCATACGGAAATGCAGTACCATCTGCTAAAAATCGGCGAATCTTTAAATTATGACGTTATAAGCGCTTCAAACGACCGGTCGAGATGCCATGAGGGTGACAGTTTTTCCTTTATTAGCCTGTCGCAGTTTCCGAAGATAGATGTTGATGCAGATACATTCAAAACCATTACGCTGATAGATGTCGTCTGGTTTGAAAGTGGAACCAACAGAATCGCCGGCGCTTTTGAAGTAGAAAAAAGCACCTCCATTTATTCCGGTATCCTCAGGCTGAAAGATTTATATTACTCTTTCACCACTAATCCACCCTCACTGTTTCTGATAATTCCCGACAATAGGGAAAAGGAAGTCGTCCTGCAGTTAAGCAGGCCTGCCATTCAAAACGGCGGGGTTCAAATCCGTTACATTCTGTTTTCCGAATTGCGGCAGAACTGCGATGCGATATGTAAATTCGGAGAAAACAAAGAAATTCTCAAGAAAATATCGAAGACGGTTGACTGAAATAGCCGCCTAATCGATCAGGTTGTCCATGAGCGATTCGATATCCGGTATGCGGGTGATTTCAAGCTTTTCGAGGCCGCCGGTTCTAAGCTCGCCGCCGGTTGGAATAAAGGCGCGTTGCATGCCCATCCGAGCCGACTCCTTCAGCCGCGTTTCCAGCGACGTGACGGGGCGAACCTCTCCGCCGAGGCCGACTTCGCCGATAAAAACGGTGCGGCTTTCTATTTTTATATCCCGGAAACTCCCGGCGATAGCCGCCGCGAGGGCGAGGTCGGAGCCGGGGTCGTCCACTCTCATGCCGCCCGCCGCCGATACGTAGATATCTTCCGAATCGAGCGGAAGGCCGGCGCGTTTGCGCAAAATAGCCGACAGCAGAACCAGCCGGTTGTAATCGAACCCGACGGCGGTTCGGCGCGGGTTGCCGAACGTTGTAGGTGTTACGAGCGCCTGTAGCTCCGCCAGTATCGGCCTCGTGCCGGACAGGGTGCAGGTGATAACAGACCCGCTTGCGGCCTCCGCTCCGCCGGATACGAAAATCTCGGACGGGTTTGAAACCTCGCTCAAGCCCGATTCGAGCATCTCGAAAACACCTATCTCGTGCGTGGAGCCGAAACGGTTTTTGACCGGGCGGAGTATGCGGAACAGGTGGTCGCGGTCGCCTTCAAAATAGAGAACGGTATCGACGATATGCTCAAGAAGCCTCGGCCCGGCTATGGCGCCTTCCTTGGTTACGTGCCCGATAAGGAAAATCGGTATGTTCAGCGATTTGCAGGTCTGCATCAGCAGGGCGGTAGATTCCCGCAACTGCGCCACGCTCCCCGGCGCGGAAGTAATCGTTTCGGTAAAGACCGTCTGGATGGAATCGATAACCGCCAGCCTCGGTCTGATTTCCGCTATCACGTTTACTATCGACTCAACGCAGGTCTCCGGGTAAACGAGAATCGAATCGGCTTTCACTCCAAGCCGCTCGGCGCGCATCTTCAACTGCCGGGCCGACTCTTCACCCGTTACGTACAGCACCGGCGCGCCGTCCGCCATTTTTCCGCAAAGCTGTAGCAACAGCGTAGATTTGCCTATTCCGGGATCCCCGCCGATTAAAACCAGCGACCCGGCAACGACGCCGCCGCCGAGAACTCTATCCAGCTCGCCGATGCCGGACGGAACGCAGACGGCCGTCTCTTCCGTGAGTCCGCTTAACGGCAGAGGCGCCGATTGGGCCGATACCGGCGAAAGGGAGCGCCGTTTCGGTTCCGGCCGTGAAACCTCCTCGACAAGGCTGTTCCATTTTCCGCAATCCGGGCATCTGCCGCCCCACTTGCCCTGCACCGAGCCGCACTCCTGGCAGACGTAAACGGTTTTCTGTTTTTTCATTTTTTCGGTTTCCTTCCCGCGTACAGGCCGAAATTAACCGCGCTTCTGCAAAGCGGCGGGTACCAGAGGTATTGAAATTTCGCGCCCCGCACGGCGTAAAGAATGTCGCTCGCCATCTCCCGAATTATGCCGTACAAAACAGCCGACAGCGAAACCGGCTTGCCCAGCAAAGCCGCGTCTTCCCCGCGCTTGCGGTATTCCTCATAAACTTCTCCCAGCGACAACAGCGTGCATCGCATCGCAAGCGCCTCCGGCGCGTATACAGGTTTCGCGCCGTGGCCGACCGCCCATACATGGCACGGGTCGTTGGCCGATTCGTCAAAAAAAGCTGTCGGCGCGTTGTGTAACAGTACGGCGCAATTGTCCGTAGAGAACCGTTTCGCCGCTACATCCGCCGGAAGCAGTGCGGGGAACCGTTTTCTCAGTTCGTTGGAAAGAAAATAGTTGGCGTCCGGCGCGGTAATTTCCCTGCCCGTAACCGCCGCCGCTTTTCCATCCAGTATCGGCGTGGTAATCCGCTTGAGCCAGTGGTCATGAGTCGGCTGTACCCGGTTGGTAAGAAAAACGAACAGGCCGGAACGCTTTTCCGCAAGCAGACGGTTTAAAGCTTTGCCCGGCTTTTCACCTTGCCCGAAACTACCTTGAACGGATGCTTTTTGCTTCATCCCGGCCGGGATGGGAAAATCGGCGCCTTCCGTTATAACGGCAAGCTCCCACTCGCCGCCTTTCTGGCGGTGCAGAATGCTCCAGATATCGGAAGCGGTGAATTTCCCGTCCCGATAAAAAACGGTTACGACCAGCGGCACATATTTCACGGAATGATTATCTTGCAGAACCGGCGAACATACAACCCGCCGAAAGGTATACTTGACGGCATGACCACCGGCGCCGAACGAAAACCTTTTCTGCTTCATCTCTGTTGCGCTCCGTGCGCCCCGTATCCGTTGAGGGAGCTGAAGAAGCGGTACCGGCTCACCCTCTATTTCTACAACCCGAACATCCACCCCGAAGCCGAATACCGGATGAGGCTTGAGGAGGTAAGGAAACTTGCCGATATGGAGGGACTCCAGCTTGTAGAGGGCGAATACCGCCCCGACGAATGGTTCGCAATGACGCGGGAACTGGCCGCCGAGCCGGAAAAAGGCGGCCGGTGCGAACTATGCATCTCCGAAAGACTGGAGCAGACCGCGCGCGAAGCCCAAAAACTCGGCATAGCGGAGTTCGGGACGGTTCTTTCGGTTTCGCCCCACAAGGATGTTCTTATGATAAACCGCGCCGGGCGGACGGCCTCCGCCAAAGCCGGCAGTGGCGGACTTTCCTTCCTTGAAGCCGATTTCAAGAAAAAGGACGGCTTCAAAATATCGTCCCGCAT
>JAJRYM010000134.1 GCA_024275775.1 Nitrospirota bacterium | reverse complement strand
TTATTCGTCTCTTTGGTTTCACCCGGCGTCCGGTACTCGGAATTTTCCACCTTATTTACTTTTTTTGCAAATCAACCCCCTGTACGCAAACGGCGGTAAAATAGTTTTAGGAGGTGATGATATGAAGTTCAATATTAAATCGTTTGCGCTCACCTGCGGGCTCTGGTGGGGATGCGGAGTTTTCTTTATCGCATGGTGGCTGATGTTCCTGGAAGAAAGCGGAGCAGATCCGATTCTAATCAGCAGGCTTTATCCGGGTTTCAGCATTTCTCCCATGGGCAGTGTTATCGGGCTCGTCTGGGGTTTCTTCGACGCCGCCATCGGAGGCGCGATATTCGCATGGCTTTACAACTTCTTCAGCGCGAGATTTGTGTCGTAATCGCAAAAGTCCGCCTGCCTCGTTGTTGGTATGAGGCAAAGCAGTTAGAATGAGCGGATGTTTTGTCTTAAGGTAAAAAAACTCGACCCCGGCGCGAAGCTTCCAACCGCCGCGCATGCAGGCGATTTGGGATGCGATCTTTTCGCGCTTAACGATACCGTTATCCCTCCGCGAGGGCAGGCCGGGATAAAAACCGGCGTTTCGCTGGAATTTCCTGAAGGATGGGGCGGCATCATAAAGGACCGTTCTTCGATGGCGGCAGGCGGAATCTATACCTCGGCGGGCGTTATCGACGCCGGATACAGAGGGGAGATAATCGTCCTTATGCGGAATGAAAACGGCGCGGAGTTTCATCTGTGCGCGGGCGACAAGGTAGCGCAGATTATCCCCCAAAAAGCGGTCGAATGGGAAATCGTCGAAGAAAAGGAACTTTCAGCCACCGCCCGGGCGGACGGCGGGTTCGGCAGTACGGGCAGAAAATGAAACCGGCCGTTCACATTCTCATCGCCGTTTTGCTTGCGGCCGCGCCCGGCACGGCCAACGCGAAACATCCGCAACGGCAACGCCCCCCCACGCCGATTGAAACGGCCAAAGCGGTAAAAAAGGTGTTATCCGAAAAACTGTCCCTTTTCGGGAACGTCCGCGCCGGCAGAGCGGCAACCGTGAGAGCGGAAATCGAAGGGGCGGCAGTCTTCTTCGATAAAGAGGTGGGAGACAAAGTAAAAAAAGGCGAAACCGTATGCCGCATAAGCGCTAACCGTTACACGATAGCGGTGCAAGCCGCCAAAGCGAACCTCAAACGCGCCGAAGCGGGGGTTGAAAAAGCGCGCCTCAACGTAAACCGCATAACCTCGCTCTTTGAAAGAAAAATAGCTTCGCGGGAACAGTTAGACGAAGCAGGCATCGCTTTCAAAATGGCCGAGGCCGATATGGAATCTAAAAAAGCGGCGTTAAAGAACGCCCGGCTTGACCTGGAGCTTACGAATATAAAAGCGCCCTACTCCGGTTTCCTCGCGGGAAAACATCTTCAGAAAGGCGACTGGGCAAAAGCGGGCAACGAGGTTTTCGATATTGTCGACCTCTCCTCGGTTTACGTGAACGTGCCTCTGCCGGAAAAGGAACTCGACAGAGTAAAAGCAGGCTCTTCGGCGCGGGTATGGATGGACGCTTTTCCGGGGAAAATGTTTTCAGGGAAAGTAACGAAAATCTCTCCCCGCACATCCAAAAGCGACCGCAGTTTTGAAACCCGCATCGACATAAACGATCCGAACGAAGTGGCGAAGGCAGGCCTGTTCGCGCGGGTTGAGATTATTCCCGAAGAACGCACCGTCCTGATGGTTTCAAAAGACGCCATAGTGGAACGCGGCCCGCTGAAAATGGTTTTCATAATAAACAGCGACATCGCCCGTCAGGTGAACGTTGCCGTTTTAGACCAGCGGGGCGGCATGGTGGCCGTGCGCGGTGAAGTGAGCGAAGGGGACGAAGTGGCCGTTACCGGCAACGAAATCCTGCGCGACGGAGCCAAAGTAAACGTGACGCTTCATCGCTGAGCCCGGCCTCCCATGTGGATTATTGATTTCTCCATAAAAAGACCGGTCACCGTTATCGTGGCCGTTTTTCTTGTTCTTATATTCGGCACCATCTCCGCCAGAAGAATGCCGATACAGATGAAACCTACGATGGACAAACCGTTCATTACAATCAACACCGATTACCCCGCCGCCGCTCCGCAGGAGGTGGAGGAGCAGATAACCATCCCGATAGAAGAAAAAATCCAGGCAGTAGAAAATCTCAAGAAAATGACCTCCCGCTCCACCGAAGGGCGCTCCTCAATCACGCTGGAATTCGACTGGGGAACCGACAAGGATATCGCCACGATAGACATCCTTAAAAAACTCAACCTCGTAGGCGAACTTCCCGAAGAGGCCGAGACGCCGATAATAAAGGCGATAACGTCCGACGAAGAACGCCCCGTTTACTGGGCGTCGATAAGAGGCAACCTGCCCGCGAACGAGCTTCGCCGATACGCCGACGACTACATAGAGCCGATGCTGGAAAGAATTCCGGGAGTGGGAGACGTGCGCATATACGGCGGGCAGGAGCGTGAA
Organism: Nitrospirota bacterium; assembly: GCA_024275775.1. Classification (GTDB taxonomy): domain Bacteria; phylum Nitrospinota_A; class UBA7883; order JACRGQ01; family JACRGQ01; genus JAJRYM01. The sequence continues at coordinate 326 of JAJRYM010000134.1, read as the reverse complement.
ATACGGATAGAGCTGGATTACGCCGCCCTCTCGGCGCGCGGCCTTTCGGTAACGGACGTCCGCAACGCCATCCGCGCAGAAAACCGTAACGTACGCGGCGGGCACATAGACGAAGGCAAGCGAAGATACCAGGTGCGGACGGTCGGCCTTTTCAAAACTCCCGAAGATATAGAAAACGTAATCATCCGCCGAAACGCCGACAGCGTGGTTTATTTAAGGGACGTAGCGAGGGTTTACGACACCTACAAGGAAAAAAATTCGCTGGTGAAAATCGACGGCCACCCGGCTGTCGCTTTCGGAATCCTGCGCAAAACCGGCGAGAACAC
>JAJRYM010000133.1 GCA_024275775.1 Nitrospirota bacterium | reverse complement strand
GCTCGGAGCAAGGAAATAGACGTAGCCGACCTGCCGGACAATATCACCAAAAAAAACGTGCGCACCTTCCATTTCGAAGGAGACGCCTTGCCCCCGCTAAAAGAAGCCAAGCATGCTTTTGAAAAACAGTACCTGGAGGAAGCGCTCGCCCTGAACAGGGGAAACATCTCCCGCACGGCCGAGATGATAAACCTCGCCAGAAAAAATCTTCAGGATAAAATAAAAACCTACGACATAGATGTTTCTTCCCTTGTTAAGACGCGATAGGGAGCATGCTTTGTTTTCAATTAAAGTAACGCATTCCGACCGCTGAAGATGGCTCTGTTCACAAAACCTGCGGTACGTTTGCATCACATCGCAAGCCACTTTACGAACGGCCTGTGGCCGGCGGGTGTTGTGCTGTTTTTTTCCTATCTGCTAACCGGCAAAAACGCTTATGAATCGGCGGCCTATTACTGTTTTATCCTCTCAACCCTTGCATCGCCGTTTGTTCTTTTTTCAGGCGTGTTCGACTGGAAATTGCGCTTCAAGGGAAGAACAACCCGCATTTTTACGCATAAGCGTGTGTTCGGGTTTATCTTTATGTTACTATCAATAGCGATAGTTGCATGGCGGTTTTTTGACCCGTCGGCGCCGACAGCCGAGAGCGGCTACAGGATGATATACACGGTTCTTGTATTATTGAACTGCGGATTTGTGATTTACCTCGGATATCTTGGAGGCAAGTTTCTCTGATGGCCTCGCGTGAAGTAAGAGATCTTGAAAGAAAGATCGAAGCACTGATAATGGCCATCCCTCGTGAAGAAGAAGCCTATGAGTTTTACATGGAGCTCCACAACGAATACGAAGAGGATTCGTCCAAGGATATGTTTCTTTTCCTTGCCAATCAGGAGCGCAAACACAAGGACTCTCTGGAAGAGCTTCTTGCAAAACTGGAAATGAGGCTTGCGGAATTTAAACAGCAAACTTAAAAGAGAAGGAGTAACAGCATGGATAAATGGATATGCGATATATGCGGATGGGTTTACGACCCTGCCGTAGGCGACCCTGACGGAGGATTAGAACCTGGAACGGCTTTTGAGGATATTCCCGACGACTGGGTATGCCCGGCATGCGGGGTTACAAAAACGGATTTCACCAAAATTGAATAAAGAATTCACTGCCCTGAAAGTCTGAGGCCGTATAATGGAAAAACTCATCGCGCAGGCAATCGATTTCATCAAGGCCAGAGACAACTTCCTTTTAACCACCCACGTCAATTCCGATTGCGACGGCGTGGGCGCTTTAATCGGATGCGCCGGTTTGTTAAAAAAGCTCGGAAAAAAGTATGAAATCATTCTGCCCGATCCCCCACAGGAGAAACTTTCCTTTCTGAAAGGTATGGATGAGTTCCGAGCTTACGGCGAATCGGTGGAAGGGAAGAAATTCAAGGCCGTGTTAATTTTCGATGTGCCGAATCTCGACAGAATCGGCCAAGCTCGAAACCTCATCGCCGAAAACGCGGATATCCTGAATGTGGATCATCACATCAGCAACGAAAACTTTGGAACGCTAAACCTTGTGCTTGCCCATTACGCCGCCGCCTCTCACATAGCGGCCGAGTTGTTTAGGTCAAGCGGAGTAACGCCGGATGCCGCCGCCGCTTCGGCTCTATACGCCGGGATTATAACGGATACCGGCAGATTCCGTTTTGACAACACCAAACCGGAAACCTTCAGGATGGCGGCATGGCTGGTGGAATGCGGAGCAGACCCCGAAAAAATAGCTCGACTGCTTTTTTATCAGAACAGTCTTGAAACCGTTAAGGCCCTCGGGAAAATGCTGGATTCAATGGAATTCCACAATGGGGGAAAGCTTGCCATATCCCGGCTTGATTACGATTTTCTGTCATCAGAAAGCGGTAGCAAAGTGGACACGGAAGGATTTGTAAACAACCTTCTCGGTATAAAGGAAGTGGAAACGGCGTTTCTATTAAGAGAATACGAAAAAGACAGATGGCGAGTAAGCCTCAGGTCGCAAGGAGAGGTAAACGTAAACGAACTGGCCTCAAAATTCGGCGGAGGGGGGCATCCAAAAGCAAGCGGAGCAAGTATCGAAGGGACGTTTGAAGATATTCAAAAACAGCTTCTCAAAGAACTGGAAAAATTATCCTGACAATTCTTGCAAGCCGACGCCAGCTTATCTTTTTTTCTTCGCTGTTTTCTTTTTAACGGTTTTTTTGACGGCCTTTTTAACAGCCGCCTTCTTTTTCACCGTCTTTACTTTTTTTACCGGGCTCTTTTTGACAGTTTTCTTCGTGACCGCCTTCTTCGCTGTTTCCTTTTTAACGGTTTTTTTAGCGGCCTTTTTGACAGTTGCCTTCTTTTTAACCGTTTTCTTCACCTTTTTGACCGGCTTTTTTGCGGACGAAGGCGCCGTTGCCGGCTTTTTTCTAGACGGAGGCGCAAGGCTGACACCGGCTACGAGCGATTTTATCCGCCAGTTTTTAAAAGAAGGATAAATCTGGGTTATTTGATAAATAATCCGGGCATTAATAAGGGTGGTTTCAAGTATAAGCCTGTGGTTTCGCTCGGCTATTTCAGGCTTTAAAGGATAAATTTTCGCCTGACTTAAATGTTTGTTGAACCCGGCAAGAACATAACCGGCATATCCGGCGTAATGAATGAACTCCGATGCATGATCCCTTAATTCCGCTCTTGTAAAGCGCGGATTGGAAAGTTCAATTTTTATAATCTTTTTTGGGTTCATTTGAACCACATACTACTATATATGCATTTATTATCAATAGATTTCAAGAAAGCTCCTAACTAAATAAGCATTAACTATCTGGGAAATAGCACATTAAAATATTTTAAATTATTTTTTATAATTTTTCTGCCGACCAACGCAGACCCGCCTCCCAAAAAAACCAAATCTCAACAGCAAGACCCCTATTAAAAAACCGTTACCTTTTTTTAGCTATAATCGCGTCAACCATATATTCCAGAGCTTCCATATCCTTATCCGATTTCTTGCCGTAGATATTACGAATCTTGGTTATGGTTTTTGAAAGCCTTAAATTCCTCGCCCCATATTTAGGATTCTTCTCGCTTACCATGGGAAGCTTTTCAATTTTGTCGAAAGCAACGTTCTTGCCCGTTAAAAGCCAGTCAAGCGAACAGCCTGAATAACGTTGAATCTTCAAAAGGTTCTCATAGGTCGGTATCTTCCCTTTTTGCCAGTAATATTGGAACAGGCCCTTTTCTATGCCAACTTTTTTGGACCATGTATAAGGGCGCTCACTGTGCATAAGGATCTTCAATCTGTCTTTGAATGTCTGTGCCATCGCATTCTCCCAGTAATATATGAAAAGAAATTCCCACTCTTTTTACTAACTTTATTTTACTTAAAAAAACCTGTATTGCCAATAGCTACTGTACTTCTTTTTTGGTAATTTTTTACCAGTTCGTCAGGAGACCGGATTGAATTCTCGGACAGGTATGGGAAAGAGTATGTTTTCGATTAAAGCAGTTTTTTAATTATGGAAAGAAGCAGATTGAAGTCAAAAGGTTTTTGAATATATTCAAAAGCTCCAAGGTCATGTTTCCCATGCAGGTATGATTCTATTTGGGGGTGCCCGGTCATCAGAACGAAAGGCACCATATTATCTGCGGCGCGAAGTTTCTCCAGAAAAGTTATGCCGTCCATCGGCTTCATATTTATATCGCTTATAACGATATCGATACTATTTTCTTCCATCGTTTGAAGGGCTTCGGTTCCATCGGACACCGGGAACAAAGTGAAGCCTTTCGGAGCAAGGAAATCCATCACGCACTGACGTATCAGAGGTTCGTCTTCACAAACAAGAATATTCGCCATACAGAAGGGACCCACTCCTTTTACTGTTTAAGAATATTGTACCCTAAAGAACGGGCAAATCAAAAAAGGGATTGCCCCGCCGCAGAGCAGGCCTCTACGGCGGGAATGCCGGTTAAATATCGTAATAAAGTTCAAACTCTATAGGATGCGGCGCCATATGCACCTTTGTCGCTTCGCTGTTCATCTTGTAATCCAGCCAGGTTTCAATGACATCCTCCGTGAAAACATCACCTTTCAGCAGGAATTCATGATCCTCTTCCAGAGCATCCAGAGCCTCTTCCAGAGAGCCGGGAAGAGATGGAATCTCGCTAAGCTCTTCCGGAGAGAGTCCGTAAATATCCTTATCCAGCGGCTCGCCGGGATCTATTTTATTCTGGATGCCGTCAATTCCGGCCATCGCCATCGCCGAGAAAGCTAGATATGGATTGCAGGACGGGTCGGGAAAGCGGAGTTCAATTCTCTTCGCTTTCGGGCTGGGCGAATACATCGGAATTCTCACGGCCGCCGACCGGTTTCTGCTTGAATACGCCAGATTGACCGGCGCCTCGAAGCCGGGCACGAGCCTTTTATACGAGTTCGTCGTCGGAGCGGCGAAGGCGGCCAGTGCCCTCGAGTGCTTCAGAATTCCGCCGATATAGTGGAGGCCCATTTCGCTCATCCCGCCGTATCCATCGCCGGCGAAAAGAGGCTTGCCGTCTTTCCATATCGACTGATGAGTATGCATTCCGGAGCCGTTGTCGTTGAGCACCGGTTTCGGCATGAAGGTAGCCGTTTTACCGTTGCGCTTGGCTACGTTCTTAACGACATATTTGAAAAGGTTCAGTTTGTCCGCCATTTCAACCAGCGGGGCAAACCGCATATCGATTTCCGCCTGTCCCGCCGTGGCTACCTCGTGATGCTGGCATTCAACGTTTATGCCGCACTCTTCCATCACCTGCACCATTTCGTTGCGCAGATTGGCAAGCGCATCGGTGGGAGGAACGGGAAAATAACCTTCCTTGTATCTAGGTTTATACGCGAGGTTGGGGTTTTCCTCTCTGCCTGTGTTCCACTGCGCTTCCTTTGAGTCCACATAGAAAAAGGAATGGCCGGGCTGGGTGCTGTACCGCACATCGTCAAAAATGAAAAACTCCGCCTCCGGCCCCATGTATATTACGTCTCCGATACCGGTTGATTTCAGATACGCTTCCGCTTTACGCGCCACATAACGCGGGTCCCTACTGTACCCCTCGCGCGTTATCGGGTCTTCGATGTTGCAGATAAGGCTAATCGTTTTTCTATCGTAAAACGGATCCACTACCATGGTGTTAGGGTCGGGCATCAGAAGCATGTCGGACGCATGTATCGGTTGCCATCCCCTGATGGACGAACCATCAAAGCCGTGCCCTTCCTCGAAAACTTCCTCAGTTATGTGAGCGGCGGGGAAAGTTACGTGTTGCCAAAGGCCGGGAAAATCCATGAACTTGAAATCGACGCTCTTCACGTCATTTTCTTTCATGAACTGAACAACATCTTTACCGGTCATACCCATTGAAAACCCTCCTTGAGATAATTTATTTTCCCGTCAATCTATTCAAAAGCTGGAAATAACACAATGTTAAAATTTTAAAGTTTCCATAGAACCTTCAAGTATTTCCTTAAACATGCATCTTAACGTCTAAATATTTATCAAGTTAACCTGCGTAAAAATATTAACCGGTTAGAATTTATAGAGCAGTTCCAATGCCCAGCTGTTTTGGCTGTCTGTCAAGGTGCCGCCCG
>JAJRYM010000132.1 GCA_024275775.1 Nitrospirota bacterium | reverse complement strand
TTCAGCCTGCCTTCACATGCCCAAATGGGAAAGCGTCGGCGCGCCGGTAAATGTGATGTGCGAGCTGATGGACGAATGGATTCTGGGCTTTGCCAAAAAGCTGAACCCCAGCGCCGCAATGGAAAGACTAGAGTCGATTGCCGGAAATGCCGGAAGCTGTGCCTGCCTGCTGAAGGTGTAAAATTTAATAGTGGATTTTTTTGAGTATCTTGCCAAAGAAGATCAAAATTTTCTAGTAAGTTTATATACGCACAGAAGAGAACTTAACTTATTTGATGAGCTAGATTGCCTTTATCAAGAACTGATTGATGCAATTCAGGCCACAAAAGATATTACTGCAGAAGAATGGCTGGCGGCGCTTTTAATGCGAGTGCATCATCAACTTTATTCCTCTACAGCCTCTTTTTTTAAATGTCATATATCAGAAAGTTTTGCATCAACCCGCATTGCGATTGATGCCACTTTAAGTGCCTACAAAATCTTTTCAGCTCCAAACACTGCTCAAGGTTTTGTGGATATGAACGGGGAATTTAAATTCATAAAAAACCATATAAAAGAAGAAAGGAAAAAAGATTCGTCCAGATATCCTCTAGCACCTCGGTTAATAAAATTTCATGAGGTTTATAGCAAGTACGGAGCTCATTGTGATTCCAGTTCATTTATCGATAGGCTTGACCTGAAAGTTGATAATTTAGTCTATAATTACTTTCAAAATCTAACCGAAGAAGACTTTAAAAAATATTTCAAAACAATTCTTTTTTCGTTCCTGGATATGTTCAAGATTTTTTCACAAGGTTTCTCAGTTCAATTTAAAATTGATAAAAGTAAATGGCTAAGCCAAATTGATAATTTAGAAGCAAAACTGCATCTATAATCTTTCGATACTTTCCCAAAGAAATACAAAAGCGTTAGCGCTTTATTACCTTGATTCCCGCTTAAGAGAATACAATAGGAATCTGCTATTGAAAATAGGCATGATAATTGTCATTGCGAGCGACCGAAGGGAGTGTGGCAACCTCAACCAATTGTTTTCGGGATTGCCGAGATCGCCACGCCCCGCAGGAGCAGGGCTCGCGATGACAGGTTACTGCACCCTCGCTTATCCGAGAGTCAAGGCTTTATGAGGCTTTGGAGGACGGCGAGGTTTTGAAGGTCTTCCTTCAACTCCTTGCCTTTCGGCGTTTCAAGCACCATCGGGATTTTCTTAAAACGGCGGTCGTTCATAAGAAATCTGAAAGGCTCTTTGCCCAAAAAACCTTCGCCGATATGGTTGTGCCGGTCAACGCGCGAGCCGAAATCCTTTTTTGAATCGTTCAGATGAAAGAACCGTATCCAGTCAATCCCTATAATTTCATCGAACTCCCGGAAAGTATTTTTATAGCTTTCCTCGTCCCTCATCTCGTAACCGGCGGCGAAGATGTGGCATGTATCCACGCATACACCCACCCGCTCTTTGTTTTCTATCCGGTCTATTAAAAACGCTAGATGCTCGAACCTCCAGCCGAGGTTCGTCCCCTGCCCGGCAGTCGTCTCAATGGTCAGCACCACTTTGCTGTCCGGCGTGCTGTCGATAGCTTCGTTCATGCAGTCGGCCACCGCGATAAGGCCGGTCTCCTCGCCGGTTCCAAGATGCGAACCGGGATGAAACACCAGCAGAGGGATTCCTAATTTTTCGGCGCGCTCTATTTCGTCGATGAACGCTTTCAGCGATTTTTCGCGTTTTTCCTTTTCCGGCGAAGCCAGATTTATCAGATAGGAGTCGTGCGAGGCGACGATTGAAATATCGGTTTTCTTCAGATTATCGAACCACGCCTGCACGGTTTCGTCTTCCAGCGGTTTCGAGTACCAG
>JAJRYM010000131.1 GCA_024275775.1 Nitrospirota bacterium | reverse complement strand
ATTGAAATTCTGGGAGCGTCGGCCAAGACTGCCGCCGCCGCCAAACAGATTACAGTTATAGCAAAAGACCAGCATGAAAAAAGCAGGTCTGTTCTTTCCGCTATGCAGGTGGTTTCAGGCAAATCCAGCGAGCTGGCCGGCGCCGCCGAAAAATCATCGCATGAGGCGGAAAGAATACAGAAAAACTTTGAAAGTCTTCAGGCCGAGGTTTCACGATTCAGGCTCGCGGGGGATAAGCCTCCGCCCGCGGATAATCCTTCCGATGAAGCATAAAAAGGGCTGAAAGATGGACAGCGAACCGGAAGCCGACGAACCGCAAGAGGAGGAACCCGGCGAAGAGTTTGAGGATATGGAGTTCGATCTGTCCGAACTCATGGACGAATACGTCGACGGCGCGGAAGAAAACATAAAAGCTATTATGGACGGCTTCGTCGCTCTGGAAAAAAATCCTTCTGACCTGGAAATTCTGTTTGACGTCTTTCGGCGGGCACACGGCATGAAAGGTTCCGCCGGCATGATCGGCTTTACCGATATAAGCGAAGTTACCCACAAGCTTGAAGATTTCCTGAAAGAATTCTACGAAAATAAAAAACCTCTTACGCCCAACGCCGTCGATGTGGCGCTGGCCGTGATGGATACCGTTGCGGCTCTTCTGGAAGGGAAAAAGGAAAATCAGGATTTCACTATGGATATCGAGCCTGCGATAAACATGATGAAGACATTCGATTTTGACGCGGAAGGCGGCCAGCCTGCCCCGGCAGTATCGGCTCCTTCGACTCCGGCGCCAAAACCTGCAAAAGAAATATCCGAGTCAATCCGTATAAGAATAAACAAGGTTGACGAGCTGATGATGCTGGCAGGCGAGCTGAGCTCCGCAAAGATAATGATAAAGGAACATCTTGGGCTTCTAGGCAGAGTGAGCGCCAGAAAATCGGTGTCAAGGGACTGGCTGAGGGATTTTTATTCCCGCATCGGTTCCTCCGTTTCCCTGATGGATAGGGAGGTGGATGAAATGCGCAACGCCGTGCTCTCAATACGCCTTCTGCCACTGTCTAACCTGTTCAGCCAGTTTCCAAGGCTTGTGCGGGATCTCACCCGGAAACTCGGCAAAAAAATCGATTACTCCGAGAGCGGAGGCGAAACCCTGCTCGACCGCCAGATTATAGAGAAAATGAATGAGCCCTTAATCCACATGATAAGGAACTCCATCGACCACGGCATCGAATCTCCCGAAGAGCGCGAGAAAAACGGAAAGAATCCTCAGGGCACGCTTCGTCTTTCGGCGTTTAACGACCAAGGCAAAATCGTCCTCGTACTGGAAGACGACGGCGCCGGCATAAACGGCGGGATAGTGAAAAGAAAAGCTCTGGAAAAAGGGATTATAAGCGAGGAAGAAGCGGAGAAGCTCAGTGAAAAACAGGCTCAGATGCTTATCTTCTCTCCGAATTTCTCAACGCGCGACGAAGCGACAGACGTTTCGGGCCGCGGCGTGGGAATGGATGCTGTTAAAAAGGCGGTTGAAACGCTCCAGGGCGCTTTTGATGTTGAATCGGAACCGGGCAAGGGAACAAAATTCATTATCACGCTTCCGCTTACAATGGCTTCCACACCGGTTCTGTTTATACCTGTTACCGGAGTGACCGTTGCGTTCCCCACAGTATTTATGGAAAAAGTTATCCTGATAAATGAAAACAGCATAAAAATGGAAAACGGGCGTTATCATCTATCTATGGCAAACGAAAATCTGCCGCTCTGTTTCCTTGAAGCGGTGTTGACGGATAAAAGCCGCCCTCCCGCCGAAGAGAAAAAAATTCCGGTAGTCATAATCAGTATCGGTTCTCGAAGGGGCGCGGTTGCGATGAATGAAATATCCGGCCAAAAAGAGGTGGTGGTAAAACCTCTCCCCTCAAATGTTCTAAATGCCGATTTCTGGACGGGCGCCGCGCTTTCCCCTTCTGGGCAGATAGCACCGGTGCTGAATATTCATAGCATAATGAGCGCCTGCGGGGTTCGGTAAGCGCAAATGAATACCATGATAATTGACTCGATTATTGGTTAGAAAACCATTTTATGGCGTAGAATAAAAAAGTTGTTGCCATAATTTATTTACGGGAAGGAATTGTATTTCACAAACAAATCCTGCAGGAGCAAAGATGGAAAAGAAAAAAATTCTGATAGTGGACGATGAAGCGTTTATTTTGAGATCGCTTCAGTTTGTTTTAAAGAAAACCGGGCATCATATCGTTATGGCGACAAATGGAGAAGAAGCACTGGAAAAAGCCCGGGAGGAAAAACCTGTTCTGATGTTTCTGGACATAATGATGCCCAAAAAGGACGGTTTTGAGGTTTGCAAGGAAATTAAGGAAGACCCGGAACTGAAGGATATCTATATCGTGATGCTCACGGCCAAAGGAAGAGATCAGGACAGGCAAAAAGGGCTTGAACTCGGAGCCGATGAATTCCTTACAAAACCGTTCGTGCCAAGCCAGGTGTTCCAGAAGGTTAAGAAAATCCTGGGCTGAATTCCGGAAGCTTTATGGAACCTGAAACCGAACAAGAGCGAGCAAACCAGGCCGAAGGCCTTACCGCAAAAGAGCTCGACCAGTGGCTGATGAGTTTTTCGCATGAATTCCGCACGCCGCTCAATTCGGTTTTAACTTTTTCCGATTTCCTTCTGCGCTCCGATGACGATAGCATGAGCGAAGATATCCGCGATGGGCTTGACCACATACGAGCAGACGGCAGAAGGCTTTTGCGGCTTGTGGAAAAACTGTCCCTTCTCATAGACTTGGAAAAGGGAAAGGCGTATTTTGAAATCGGAGCTGTTTCCATAAAAGACGCCGTTGATAATGTCATTGCGACTCTGGAATCAGACGCTCTCGACAACCGCCTGAAAACCGATTTTAACGCTGATAAACCTGTTATGGCCGACCCCTATAAACTCGAACTGCTTGTTGAAGAGCTTCTGGAAAACGCGCTTGTTCACGGCGACCCGAAAAAACCGATAAGCCTTTCCGCTATCGCGGTGGGAAATGGAGTGGAACTTTCGGTGGAAAATGCCATCGCCCCCGAAGTGAAGGTAAACATGGAAAAGGTTTTCAAAAAATTTATTCAGGGAAATGAAGGAGACCTTACCGCCAAACCGCCCGGCCTCGGCATAGGGCTTACCATCTGTTTCGAAATAGTAAAACAGTTTAACGGGAAAATTATCTGTGAACGCCCCAGCGAAGACAAATGGATAACAAAGATTTCATTTATCAGCGCCCCATCCCCAAAAGATAAATGAGCGATATAACTGAATACATTTTTGAAGATGATCTAAAAAAGATTTGCGAAGCTCATTCCCGCGTGTCTGAGGTTCTTTTCGCTGTTCAGCCATGTGAAAACGGCGCTGAGCCGATTGGGGAGCCTGTTCCGGAAAATGCCCCGAACATGGTTCAGACAGCTCTTGAAGCCAACGGCCTCCCGGCCGGCACGCTAATCTGCTTTTCCGAAAAATGTTCAAAGGAAAAAGTTGAGCAGGCCGCCGCTACACTCAAAACGGCTCTTGAAGAGCGTCTCTCAATGGAGATGGAAATGGAAAACCTTTCCATGGAAATCGCTAATAATTACGAAGAATTAAATCAGGTACTGGAAAACAACAATCTTTTTGCCGACGCCCTCACGCTGGAGCAGCTAATACCGATTACGCTCGAACGGGCTCTTGAGGTACCCAAGTCTGCAATTTCATCCATCATGCTGTTGAGCGACGATAAGGAAACCATGAAACTGTGCGGCCGCAACGGGAGCAGAGCCGGAACTATGGATGATGCGGACGTGCCGGTAAAAGGAAGCCTTTGGGAAAAAGTGGTGGTGGATATACAGCCTCTGCTTATAGAGGATGTGCATAACGGCGAAGAAATGGACCCGCAACTGTACGAAGAAATGGATTTTGAAACATTCGCTTCCGGAACATTTCTTTCAGTCCCTCTGAAGATAAAGGAGGAGGCGATAGGCGTTTTGAACGTGGGCGATAAAACGGAAGGGCATTTCACTTCGCCGGACATAAAATTTCTTTCGTCTCTGGCGTCGCAAAGCGCGTCCTCGATAGAAAAAGCCAGGCTGTACCAGAACATTGAAAAGGAAGCCCGGCTCAGATCCAATTTCCAGCGTTACCTTTCCCCCACCATCGTTGACGATATTGTTCAGGGAGGACGGGACCTTACTCTCGGAGGGGAAGAGGTGGAATGCTCCATCCTGTTTTCCGATATCTGCGGTTTTACCGCCATGACGGAAAAAGAAAAACCGGAAACAATCGTTCGCCTCCTGAACGAATACTTTTCCGTGATGACGGAAATCATGTTCAGGAACAACGGCACTCTCGATAAATTTATCGGAGATTCGATAATGGCCATATTCGGCGCGCCGATTCCATCGCCCGAAGCTCACCTGAACGCGGTGGTCGCGGCGATTGAAATGCAGCAGTCGCTCGTGCGGCTGAGGGCCAAGTGGGAGGCTGAAGGGCTTCCCATTTTCCGGCAGAGGGTCGGAATTAATACAGGATGGGTGGTCGCCGGCAACATCGGCTCCCCCGACAGGATGGATTACACCGTAATAGGAGATGTTGTAAACCTCGCCTCAAGGATGGAATCAAACGCCAAGCCGATGACCACCATGATCAGCCATTACACCTATGAGAAAGTGAAGGGAAACGTCAAGGCGCGCCCCCTGGAATCCATACAGGTTAAGGGGAAAACCGAGGTCATACGCCCCTACGAGATTCTGGCTGTAAAACCTCCTGTAATGGAGGGGGATTCCGCGCGCACAAACGTCAGGTATAAAGTGGCCTTTGTTTCAAAAGTTACGGAAGAAAAAGACAGTTCGAAAGTTTCCGTTGGAACGGTTATGAATATGAGCATCGGGGGACTTCTTCTGGCCACCCCGGAAATGTTTGCCGAGGGTAAATGGCTGATTCTGGAGATACCTATGGGGCTGTCCGGCGAGGAACTTACCTTCAGAGGCGAGGTAACCTACGCAAAAAGAATCGAAGATAAAATCGGCTCCGTATATTACAACCTTGGTATCCGCTTCGACGGCGCTACAAGGAGCAGGCATGAGGATATTTTAAAAACTCTCACCGAGGGCTGAATCCTCCCTGCGCAATTCCAACTCCCTTCGAGCCGGCCTTTCAGGCTTTTATTACGACCCATTAGAAAACAGTTGCGTTCTGAAAGTTCGGTGCTATTATGATAATGAGAATCAGTTTCAGATAACTTTAGTTGAAGGAGCTTTAAAATGATTGCAGTTACCCAAAAGGCGGCCGAACATATTAAACATGCCTTGGCAACGCAGGAAAGTGAAGTGCTACCCTTGAGGATATCGGTGGTAAACGGCGGATGCAACGGCCACGAATACAGGCTGGGGTTCGACAATGAAGCGGAAGGCGACCAGAAGTTCGATTCTGAAGGAATCGAAATAGTTGTCGATAAAGAATCACAGCCTTTCCTGTCGGGGCTTGAGCTGGATTACGTAGAAACTCTGGAAGGAAGCGGGTTCATTTTCAAAAACCCTAACGCCACCAGCGGTTGCGGTTGCGGAAAATCGTTCGGCACCTGAGATTGTAGCTTTGCCAAGGGATGGCGCGGTCGGGACTTACGGCTAAAGCACCCGTTCGTTGCCGCCGTCTATCGGCAGTTGGGCGGCGGTAATGCCCGAAAAGAGCGGCCCGCACATCTCGGCCGCCAAGTCGGCGACCTGCCGGCTGGTGATTTCCACTTTCAGGATGTTGTTGGTTTTATATTCTTCCACCGTAAGGCCGTAACTATCGGCCCTGCTTTTGAGAACCTCTTCCGTCCATATCCCCGTATCGAATACTCCATGCGGATGCAGGCAGTTGAGCCTTATTCCATCGCTTCCCCATTCAAGCGCCGCCACTCTCATAAGTTGAACCAGCGCCGCCTTGGATGCCGAATAGGCCGCCGCGCCGGGCCCCGGCGCGGGAACATTTTTGGAGCCGATAACAACAACCCGCCCTCCAGCGGGAGCCAATTTCAAAAGCGGGTGTGATTCCCGCATCAGAAAGAGATTCGCGTCAAGATTCACTGTCATGGTTTTTCGCCAGATTTCCGTTTCAATCCCGCTTATTTTCTGCCCAGCCGGAAAGATACCGGCGTTCAGAATTAGCATATCCAGCCCGCCGAAAGCGCGAACACTCTTTTCCAGCGCATCACGAACGGCCTCTTCGTCGCTTATATCGCAAACGAGCCCGAGAAAACCCGGTCCGGTGAATGTTGTTACAACATCCTCGTTGATATCCAGGCCGACAACAGCCGCGCCGCGGTTTAATAACGATTTTACGCAGGCCTTGCCTATGCCGGAAGCCGCGCCGGTAACAAGGGCAACTTCTCCGGAAAATATCGGCGGACGACCTGCCTTGCGGAGTTTGGCCTGCTCCAGATCCCAGTACTCCACGTCGAATATCTCTTTTGCGGAGAGAGCTTTGTAACCGCCCAGAGCCTCGGCTCTGAGAATCACATCCATTGTATGCCGGTACAGGTCGGCCACTATTCCGGCGGCTTTCGCGCCCTGCCCTACGGCGCAGACGCCGAACTCCGGGTCGATGGCGACGCGGGGGGCCGGATCTAGCATCGTGTGGCCTTTTGCGTGCTCCTCGAAATATTTTTTGTATTCCGTAACGTAGGCGTCAACATTGCGCCCTATCATCGGGAGCCTTTTAGTGCGGATAACGTGGTCGGGCGTAGCCGGGCCGCTTTGCGATATTCGCGGAACATCGTCCCTTTGGGCGAAGGAGAGAGATTTATCGTCCGAGCCGGCCGCCATAATAACGGGGAACCCCGCCGCGGCCGAAATGTTTCCGCGAAGTTCCGCCAGCGGAACGCGCAACGCTTTATCGAGCTGGGCCGCCGGGGGAAATTCTAAATCCCATGCGCCGTTTTTCTTAAGATAATCTTCCGCCATGCCAACCAGCTTTATCATCCGTTCGTAGGATTCCCGCGCCGTGGCTCCAAAGGAGAAGACGCCGTGGTTCATCAATATCATCCCTATCGTCCGGCTTCCGGCATCGGCCGAAAACAGGCGGGCGCATTCGCGCGCGAGATCGAACCCCGGCATTACGTAGGGGATGATTACCACGAGGTCGCCGTAAATTTCCCTGATTCTTTCCATTCCGTTATCGGTGTTCGTTACGGTAACCACGGCATCCGCGTGAGTATGGTCAACATATTTGTACGGCAGGATGGCGTGTAGGATGGTTTCCACAGAAGGAGAAGGAGCCGAAGCTTTCGTCATGCCTGTTTTGAGTTCGTTCACCATTGCCGGGTCTGAAAGAGAATCGAGCTTCGCAAGCTCAAGCAGATGTTTCATGCGTACAGGCGCAAAACCGGCCTCTTCGATTGTGGCGAGGTCCCATCCGCTTCCCTTGACGTAAAGAATATCTTCTTCCTCGCCCAGAATATTTTTTCCAGCAGTTTTAAGAGAAGTGTTGCCTCCCCCATGGAGAACAAGCGAACTGTCCCGCCCCAGAAGGCGGGATGTGTACACACGAAGGGCTAGATCGGTTCGGCAGTTTTCGGCATCGCCGCTATTCCACAAGCTTTCCATAACATTCCAAAACAGTCGAGGTTTAAACGCTTTTACCCGCAGAATTCTATCATAGGAATTCAGCGAGAATTTTTACGGCGCGGGAAGTCCACTAATGATTTCATCCAGAAAAGACAACGGCCGTATTTTGCAATCAGCACGAAACGGAACATTCAACAGATTCCGGCTCTTCAATCTGGATTGTTGAATGTGAAAGACCGTAATCCTTTTGCAGCATGGAAGTAATTTCCGCAAGGATTATCATTCCCCCGCCGCATTTATCGGTCTCCACATGCGCCGTAAGCAGAACCACGCCGGTAGTAAGAGACCAGATATGAAAATCATGAATATCTTTCACGCCTTTGACTGAGCGGATTTTGTTCAGAATTTCCTCGGAGTCGAAACCGCGCGGAGATCCCTCCATCAGTATGTGAAGCGTTTCCTTAAGAAGACCGTATGACGAATAGATTATCAGAGCTCCTATGAACATCGAAACAAGCGGGTCGGCAATCGTCCAGCCGGTTAGCATCACTATTCCGGCGGCCAAAACGGCGCCCACCGAGCCGGCCAGATCGCCCATAACGTGAAGAAAAGCCCCCTTTACGTTAAGACTGGTATGGGAGCCCTTCCATAAAATCCAGCCGCCGATGATATTTATCAGCATGCCGATAAGCGCTACGGTCATCATCAACCCGCCCTTTATTTCCGGCGGTTCGTTAATCCTTTCAATCGCCTCGTAAAAAATAAAACCGGCAAGCGCTATAAGAGTAAGGCCGTTTAAAAACGCGGCTATTATTTCCATCCTCACAAGGGCGTAGGTTTTTTGGGCGGTGGACGGTTTGCCCGCCAGACTTAAGGCGAAAAGTGAAAGCCCTATGGCGGCGGCGTCTATCACCATATGGCCGGCGTCGGATAACAGAGCCAGCGAGTTGGATAAAATACCGCCGACTACTTCAACAACGGCGAAACTTACCGTTATGACGAAGACGAAACCAAGCCGCGACCTGTTGCGGCCTACGTCCTCCAGTCTGGCGTCATGAAGATGATGATGCCCCATGCTTCCTGCTCCAAAAATGTTCACCGGCTATGAGCGTTGCCGGAAATCCGCTTTTAACAATCATTATATAGTCAAATCTCTAACAGTCTAAAGGGCGTCGGCATTGCCGTTTCTATAAACCGAGCCTGGCGAAAAGCCTGCCGGGCAACTGCTTTATCATTCCCTTGAGTTCCAGTTCGAGGAGAACGCCAAGCGCCACGCCGGAAGGAAGGCCTGATTTCTCTATAAGGTAATCTACGTGCCGCTCGCCGCCGTCCATAAGGCTAAACAGAGTTTGTTCATCCGGCGAGAGCGCTATCGGCGCGGCTTCCACTTCCTCGTTAAGAAAAGCCAGAACCTCCGGCGGAAGCTCTTCCATGATGTCCTCCGGGCAGGTTACGAGCTTCGCTCCTTTCTGAATAAGCCGGTTGGTACCGACAGACTGGGGGGAATCGATTCTGCCCGGCACGGAGAAGACCTCCCTGCCCTCGTCCAGAGAAGCGTAAGCGGTAATGCTGGCTCCGCTTTTATCGCCGGCTTCCACAACCACCACGCCGAGGGAAAGGCCGCTTATTATCCGGTTGCGAATGGGAAAGTTTCTTTTATCCGGTTCCACGCCGAAAGCAAACTGGGAAACAACGGCGCCGGCGTTTACGACCTGGTCGAATATTTTTCTGTTTTCGGGAGGGTAAATACGGTCAAGCCCGCTTCCCAGAACGGCTATCGTTCTGCCGCCGGCGTTAATGGCGGCGCGGTGAGCAATCGTATCCACCCCTCTCGCGAAGCCGCTTACTATCGTCAGTTTTTTCCCAGCAAGCGAACCGGCAAGACTTTCCGCCGCTATCTTCCCGTATGGAGTGGGGCGCCTCGTGCCCACAACGGCTATGGCGAACCTGTCCTGCTCTTTTATATCACCGGCGATGTAAAGCACCGGAGGCGATTTGCAGAACAGCTTCAGGTTGCGAGGATATTCCCGGCAGAAGGATGTGACGATTTGAACTTTATACTCTTCGGCTTTGCGTCGCTCCCCCGAAGCAACCCGCACGGGATCGCAGGCTGAAATCCGGGCGGCCGTTTTGGGGCCGATGCCTCCTACCGCCAGAAGAGCTTCCGATGAAGCGTGAAAGACTGCGCGAGCGCTTCCAAATTTTCCAAGCAGATTAATGAAGTTGTTTACACCTATTCCCGTTACAGAGTTCAGGCCTATATAGGCGTCTTCTTCGGTCAGTCCTTCATTTTGTCGAGCGATTTTCTTACCTCCTCCATGGCGTCTCTAACGGTATTGGCCGGAGAATCGTCCATCGAAAAGAAACGTCCCACCTTTTTCTCCAGCAAATCCAGCGCTTCTTTCCTGTCGGGCAGGGATTCCGCCGGAAGTCCGGTTTCCATCCGCATATGGGTTTCGACGGTTCTTAAAAGTTTGTAGTTTCTTATTATCGACTGAATATCCGGCACGCCCCATCCCTCACGCTCGGCGGCACGGAGCATTTCAAGACTGTTCATCCCTCTTATTTCCGGGCTCTCCATGCCGTGTGCCAGCTTGAGTTTTTGGGCAAGAAATTCTATATCAACGATACCGCCCCTGCCGTATTTGATAGGAACTTTTCTCGCCTTCCTGATTTTTTCCCTTTCCATTTTTCGTTTCATGGCGGCTATGCCGTCTTTATCCTTTTCGGAGAGGGACTGTCCGTAAACAAAACCGGTAAGTTTATCCAGAAAAGCCTCGCCGATTTCACGGTTTCCTGCCACCACTCTCGCTCCCGACAACGCCATGCGCTCCCATAACGCCCCTCTTTTGGCGTAGTATTCCAGACCTTTGGTTTCGGATATAACGATTCCGCCCTTTTCCCCTTCCGGCCTCAGCCTTGTATCCACTTTGTAGGCGTAACCATGCTGGGATATGCCGCCTATGGCGCTAAGAAGTTTACGGCAGACGCTTGAATAATAGCTGTGAGCTTCCGCAGGGTCGGCTTCGTTTACATCGGAATAGACGAACATGAGATCCAGATCCGAACCGAAATTGAGCTCTCTTCTGCCCAGTTTCCCCAGCCCTATTACGGCCAGCCTTCTGTTGGTATTTGCTTTTATGCCGCCTCTTTCGTCCATTTCCGCCTTTATTATGCCTAGGCAGGCGTCAACAAATTCCCCCGCGAGAATGGAAAGCTGTTCCATAAGCGCGAAAGGGTCGCTGTGTGAAAAAAGGTAGCCTGTCGATATCCTCAGGCATTCTGCGTTTCTCTCTCTTCTAAGCCAGTCGAGCCGCGTGTCGTAAGACTGCACGTATTCGGGGGCGGATTTCAGCGAATGTTTCGGAGCGACGTTTACCCCTTCGGACAGTATCTCCAGCGCGTCCTGATGATTTATTATCGTATCCGAAAGGCTGGGCGCGAGAGAAAAGAGGGTTACAAGAAGCTCTCCCGATGATGGAAGTTTTAGAAAAACCTCGTACAAGCTTTCCCGTTCTTCCCGCGCCGAAATAAACTTATCGAGACATATTAACACTTTATCCTGTTCCGGCAGGGAGACGATAATCTCCATGATATCCGGAAGGAGGCGGGTGAACATACGCCTGCTTTTCGAGGAAGGATGGTTGAAAGGCTCCCCGTCCCGTATATGAAGAAGAGAGTCGAGCGCCTGCCTTGGATTCTGGAAATTCAGCTCGGCCAGTTTTGCCGTCGCTTCTTCCTCATTATCGAGGTCAATGAAATATTCTCCTTTTTTCGCATCGGGTTCGGCGGACTCCTCTTTGAAGAATTCCACAAAAATATCATGGACGTTATCGGTTACCCGCCGAAAAGTTTTCAGAAGCGTCTCCTTGTCCCGCAGGTTCATTTTCAGGGCCAGAGCCTGAAGCTCGTCGTCTTTTTCAGGAAGTATCTGCACCTGCCGGCCGTAGGTTATCTGCATGCGGTTCTCCAGATCCCGCAGCAAGAGCAGGCCGTCTGCCAACTGCGCGTACTGAACCGTGCCCAGCAAACCGCGCTCAAAAATTCTGTGCAGAGCTTTCAGGGAATTGATTTCGGCGAGCCAGGGCATCTTGCCGCCGTATATGAGCTGGTAAGTCTGAATGATAAATTCTATTTCACGAATTCCGCCTTTACCGAGCTTGACGTTATTTTTGTATTTATCCCTTCCTTTTAACAGATGCCTGTCTATTTTTGCTTTCATCTGCTGGATTTCCTTCAGATGGGAATAATCGAGATATTTTTTATAAACAAACGGTTTTACCATTTGGATAAAACTGTCCCCAAGCGCCGGGTCGCCCGCGCATACTCTGGCTTTTATCAACATCTGCCTCTCCCACGGCTGCCCCCACGATTCGTAGTAAAGCTCCGCCGCGGCAAGCGTGATAACCAGCGGCCCCCGGCTTCCTTCAGGCCTGAGATTCAGGTCAACCCGGAAAACATTTCCGGCCGGGCCTATATCGTTGAGGATGGAGGTCATTCTTCTGGCGACGCGGGTGTGAAATTCCTTGATATCCAGTTTAGGGCTCGTGCCGCGCATTCTCTCTTTCATCGGCCGTGTCTGCCCTTCGGCATTATCGATGATGTACATGAGGTCTATATCGGAACTGAAATTGAGCTCCCTTCCGCCGAGTTTACCCAGCCCTATTACAATCATTTGGGAAATCCGGCCATCCTCGCCTACCGGTTTGCCGAAATTCTTCTCCATTTCCTTGAGCGCGATGTTGTATGCCCCTTCTATGCTCACATCGGCAAGCCTTGAAAGATCCTCGAGCGTTTCAACGGTATCGGCCCACTTAAGCAGATCCCGCCAGCCGATTCGCATAAGCTCGCGCTGTTTGAAAGCGCAAAGAGTCTCCTTGGGGTCGGCGGTTCCTGAAAGTTCGGCTTCCCTTTCCCTTCTCATCTCGGCCTTGAAACGGGTGGAATGGAGCACTGAAGGATGAAGCGCCCAAAACAGATTGCCCGGATCCTTCATCGCAAGTTCGGTAAGAATCTGGCTTCCGGAAAAAAGAAGGCTTATCCACGGGATATTTCTCTTGTTTAGTTTTCGGAACAGATTTGCATCGGTTTCAATAACCCTTGCAAAGAACCGGTGAAAATTTACTCTGGCCCTGTCGGGGTAAAAGGAAGATTCGACGGCTTTTTCAAGCCAGTCGCCCGTAAGGCGGTGAAGATTATAAGGCTCGATAAGTGCTCTGATTGATTCCATAATGAAAATCGGCTAAACAGTGTTTACGGCCGTAATGGTTGCATACCGCTTTTCTCCCTTTCTCTTTCTACCATATAATCACTCAATAAAGAATATTACAGCAGGTTAAAGTAAAATGGGAAACCATGAATACGAAAACAGCCCCCCGGTTCGCCGTAACAGCGGGAGACCCTGCCGGTATCGGCATGGAGGTTACGCTTAAGGCTCTCGCAAAGCTTCCACGCAGAATTACGCGCCGGCTCGTTATCATAGGAACGTCGGGCGCCCTTAAAACCGCTGAAAAAGTTACCGGCATAAAACGCCGCATGGTTCCTTTCCTGGCAAACCGGCTTCCCTCGGCCGGCGAAACAGCCTTTATAGAGGATTCTACTTTCCCCCGCCGCAGAATAACTCCGGGGCGAATTTCAAAAACTTCAGGACTCGTAGCCGCCAGGCAGATAATCAGGGCGGTTGAGCTTTGCGCATATAAAACCGTCACCGGTATCGTTACCGCCCCCATACATAAAAAGGCGCTGAACAGCGCAGGTTTTGTATATGCAGGCCACACAGAAATGCTGGCTGAACTCTCCGGCGCAAAAAAGGTGGCTATGATGCTTTCCTCGCCTGAAATGAATGTGGTTCTACTGACAACCCATCTGTCTCTTAAAAATGCCGTAAAAAAGGTGAAGCAGGAACAGATACTGGAAAAAATTATTCTGATAAGAGATTTCCTCAGACCGGATAAACCTATCGGTATTTGCGGGCTTAATCCTCACGCCTCGGATGAAGGGCTTTTCGGCGATGAGGAAAAGCTGGAAATTGCGCCGGCCGTCAGGAAAGCGCAAAAAATGAAAATTGACGTGAAAGGTCCTTTGCCGGCGGATACGATATTTGCTCCCCGTATAAGACAGCAATACGGCGCGATACTGGCCATGTATCATGATCAGGGGCTGGGCCCTATTAAAGCGACGGGATTCGGCAACTGCGCCAACATAACTTTGGGATTGCCGTTCATCCGCACATCAGCTGATCATGGTACAGCGCTCGAAATAGCCGGCAAAGGAACCGCCGACCCCTCATCCATGATTTATGCTATCAAAGCCGCTTTCAGGATATATTCCCAACAGTAATAAACCCCGCTACAACAGCTTAAAGTCCTGTTTTATTTTTGTATATTAAACTGTTTTAAATAGAGGTTTATTTGTTATAATTACAAGATATTTACTGTAATTATATGGTTAGTCTGGAATAGGGGCGTTTAATTGGCGATTTTACGCGAGCTCTTTAAAAAAACTCTTGAAAAAGCCGGTGTTCCGTTTGAGATAACAAGCACCGGCGCAATACTGACTCCCTCAAATATCCGCATAATTTCTCTTGAAGAGTCAGATGAAAGAGTCGTATTGACGCATTTTTTTGATGTAAAACCGGATACGGAACTCTATAGCGGGCCGACCGTCGAACGCCTTAACAATGCCTGCAAAGAGCAGGGACTCGTCGCTAGGACCGTCTGCAATCTGATAACTGACAAGGAGTTTTTCATACGGCACGTGGAAATACCGCCGATGCCGTTTGAAGAGGTCATTGAATCACTTAGGTTCAGCGAGAAAGATTCCATCCCCTTCCCCGCCGAAACCGCCGTTTTCGACGCCATGGTTTTCCCAAGTGAAGCGGAAGATGAAGAGATGTCTGTGCTTTACGGCGCTCTGGATATCAACGTGGCGGAGAAATATAACAAATTCTTTAAGAAATGCTCTTTAAAGCATGCCGGCATTTCTACGGTTCCATCCACACTGCTGGCAGTAATGGCAAAATCGGAGTTTATAGACAAAACGGCTCCCGTGCCTTTCATCAATATCAGCGGAACGGTTTCCGGCATTTATATTTTCAGGGACGACGATCTAAAGTTTACGCGGGATATCCCCGTTGGCGGCCTGCACATAACTAAATCTCTTGCTACTGATTACATAGTGGGCGGGAAAAAGGTATCCATTAGCATGGCAGAGGGCGACGCTCTTAAAGACATCTTCGGGGTTCCGGCGGAAAAGGATTTTGATGCCGCCGGCATAAAAGGGGTTACCGGCCGTCTTGTTTTTGAAAATATTGAGCCTGTCCTCGATAAAATGGTAATGGAATACGGCAGGTCTCTCGACTATTTCAAGAATGAAAACCGTATTGCGAATATTCCAAGGGTTTATCTTATCGGCAACAACGCTCAGATGGACCGGCTTCCCGAATATCTTTCCAAGAAGCTGGGTTACAAATTCGTAGCCTACAACCCTTTCAGGGATTTCCTGGAAGTGGAGGACGAAAGCCTCGAGCATTTGGAGCAAAAAGGCGCCGGCCTTGTGGTTGCGGTCGGGCTGGCTCTGGATCGCGGCAGGCATATAAACCTGCTCCCGAAGAAACTGCGATACTCTTTCAGGAAATTCGTTCAGAAAATAATACCTTACGCCGCCGGCGTGCTTTTCATATTGCTCGTCATGTTCCTTTACCTTGCCGGCATCTTTTACGAAAAGTTTCTTGAAAATAAAGTGGCGGAGCTCAGCAGTCAGGTAAGCGCGCTTAAAGCTCAGGAGCAGAAAGTGAAGTTCCTCGAAATAGAAAATATCAAGGTGCGTAACCAGATAAAGGCGATTGACGCCAAGATGAGCGTTTCGCCCGACATCAAAGGTAAAAACATCGTTTGGCCCGACCTGTTCAACAGTATAGCCGAGCTTCTGCCCCCCGATGTTGCGCTTAATAAGATGCAGGTTTCATTTAAGAATCCAAGCCGGTATGCGACGGACGGAAAGAGATACAACCAGCAGGTGGTGCTTGACGGCAAGGTTCGCGGCCTCCCTGAACAGCAGGTAACCGCGCTTCGGAACTTTCTTTCAAAAATGAAAGCATCCGATAATTTCATGCACGTTTCGCTGATTTCTTCCGCACAGGAGGAATCAATAGCAAAGAGGCGCAAATATCTTCTTTTTAAAATCGCGGCGGATATCAGGGAAACCCTGTTATGAATAAAGTAATCGCTACCATAAGCAGGGAAATAGATAAGCTCAACCCCAGGGAGAAAACTTTGGGTGTTATCGTTCTGTTTACGGTTTTCGGATATTTTTCCTACACATACATTTTCGCGTCAACATTCAAGCGGTTGGTCGGCACTGGCCAGGCCGTTATAGCCCTGAACACGGAGTTGAACCGGCAGGCCAAGGTTAAACAGAAGGGAATTGAGCTGGAAAAAGAGCTGAAGGAGCTTAAAAGCGAGCTTGAGGACAAGCAGTTGGCATCCAAAAAAGTGGAAGAGGCGTTAAAGGCGCGGGATCAGATAAACAAGGTGCTTGAAGCGCTGGAAAAGACCGCAAAAAAACTTTCGATGAAACTTGAAAATATAACCGTTAAGACAAACGTCATCACGAAGTCCCGGGAATATACCGAAGAGGCCATGCCTGGAGCAAAAAAAGGCAAGGGAAAGACGGACGGGGAAAGAACCAGAAGCGTTCGGGTCAAATACATTCACAACAGAGTGCATCTTACATGCATCTCTCAATACCGGGCCGCTCTTGAATATCTTGCCAAAATAAGGAGGCTTCCCTATTCTTTATCGATACTTTCGGTTGATCTGATGAAGGAAGAAAAAGCGAAGTCCGCAAACTCGATACAAATGTCAATTGATATGGAAATCTTTTTTAAATGATCAGACATATATGCCTAGCGATGATATTTCTGGCTTTTTCAATGCCTTCGTTCTCGGATTCCGGAAAGATAAAAATTGTACGCAACCCTTTCATGTTCAAGAGAGTGTTTCGGAAAATCTATCCGAGGCTTGAAGTAATTACGATTTCCAGAAATAAAAAAACTGTGGCTATAAGTGGAAAAAGATACACAATCGGCGATAAAGTGGGAAAATGTAAAATTCAATCAATAGTTCTTGAATATATTGTTCTGGACTGCGGAACCAAACAGAAGAGAGTATTTGTAAATGAAAGAATCAAATAGGAAAGTTTTTGCGCTAACGCTGTTTTTGGGGTCTCTGTTTCTGCTTTCCTGCGCCAGCCGGGAAAAACCCGCGCAAAACGCGGCTTCTTCTGTGGGGTCTCAAAAACATGAGCCGCCGGTATTCGTGCCGATCAAGAAGAAAAAGCGGAAACCCGCCGAACAGATAACGCCCGCAAGTAAAAAACCGTACGTTGTAAGTATTCAGGAAGCTCCTCTATTGTCTTCCGTTCATATATCGGAAAAAAAGGAAGACCTTATATCCTTAAACTTCAGGAAAGCCTCGCTGAAAACGGTTCTGAATATGTTGAGCGACAACGGAAAGAATTTTCATTATATGATTCACCCCACTGCGAGCAATACCATTGTCAGGGGATTTATCATAGAAAACGTCACATGGAAGGAAGCTCTGGATGTGCTTCTGAGCATTCACAACCTGCAGCTTATCAAGAAAAAAAACCTTTTGGTAATAATGTCCTACGATGCGTACATAGCCAGCCTTAACAAGCAAACGAAGGTTATAAACACCGAGCAGGCGCATGCTAAAGCAAAAGGCGCGCTTCTCTCTTCCGCGCTTATCTCCAAGCGGGTAACAGGAGAAGCGCAAAAAACTTTCCGAACTTTCAGGCTGAAATATACCGACCCTGTTGAGGTGAAGGAATACCTTGAGCAGATATTTAGAAACATTGAGTCCCAGGCTGTAGTTGGAGAAGGAAAAGATGAAGGAAAGGATACAGAACAAGCTATTCAAACGTCTGCGATATCATTCAGCATATTCCCAAAATCCTCCATCCTCACCGCTTACGGTTCTCCCGACCAGCTGAAAGAGGTTGAAGACAGGCTTGGGGAAATCGATATCGCGCAGAAACAAATATTCATAGAAGCGCGAATTGTGGAAATACTGAGAAATTATTCCCGCTCTCTCGGCATCCAGTGGGGTGGACATCATCTAATTCTTTCCGACCCGAAAACGGCCATCGTCGGCGGAGCCAGCGCCGGAGTTGTGGTAAGCCCCCCAGCTACCAGCGCAACAACCAGCACTGCCACAACGTCAACACCGGCTAAGGCGGGAACCACCGATGTAAACCGTCCCATAATTAATTTCACGGCAGAAGACAAAACCGGCGGCGGAGCAACCATTCCGGGAATCGCGTTCCAACTCAGCAACGCTCTCGGCACTTCCATGCTTAACGTGAGGCTTTCGGCCCTGGAACAGAACGGAAAAAGTAAAACTCTTTCCAATCCCAAAGTAACCACCGTAAACGGAGTGGTGGCAAAAATCGAAACCGGCCGGGAAATACCTTACCAGGCGCAGACGGGAGGCTCATCCGCCTCAACAACAGTTGCCTTT
>JAJRYM010000130.1 GCA_024275775.1 Nitrospirota bacterium | reverse complement strand
GGGACGCCATCGCCGAAAAGTGGCCGTGATGGAAATCCCCCCTCCGTTCAACCGAAATTGTTCGTGAAGGTACCGCCCGCTGGGATTTGCGCGGTTTTGCGCTCAAAACGAAGCTGAAATTTGGAGTATTACGGCTTCCACAGTCGGGAAGAAATCCAGGCCTCTCTGGACTCCTATGGTATCGGCTGGATGCTTATTTCCAGTAATTCTGTACGACTCCACAACGAAGCCAAGCTTTTTAAAGTAAGCGTAACCGGGGTTCCACCCGATTTTCAGGCCTATTGTACCGCTGGTCAGTTCCCCAAGTCTGTAATCGGCGCTGGCCACGCCCGGTACGGAGCCGTTGACGATAGAATGACGGTAAAAATCAGCGGCGCTCTGCTGATAGAGCCTCAATCTAGGTTCGAGATACATGCTGTTTCCTAATTCGTACCGGTATTGAATATCTACGGTATTGGAACTGATGCCCCAGTCGTCCCAGAAATACCTGTAGGAGGCCGTTATGACGTCGGCCGTGAAATGATGTTTCATTTCCAGGTACACGGAACTGCGGTTGCGGGTGGAAGGCCTTTTTTCGTTGATATAGCCGGTGGTATTTCCTGTCGTGCCGTCAATAAGGCTTATTATCTTGTACGGGTCGCTAAGGTAACCGTCGGCCAGCCCGTAAGAGTAGTTCACCTGCATTATAGTTTCCCTGTCTATTACCTGAGTAAGCCCCAGCACGAGGTCCAGCACCAGTTTAGAATCTTCCTCCGCCACCGCCGGCCTCACTTTTGCTACGTCCACGGCGGCCAGCTCTTCCGGTACGCCGCCGTTTGGTTTCACGTTATCGGCCTGCAGTGAAGCTCCCAAACTTAGGGTAGTGTTGCGCTGGTTAAAATCCCGAGAGAAAGAACCGTTAAGGCCGAAAGATGTGTAATCTCTTTCGAAGGAAGCGTTGGCGCCGAGGGAGACTTTGTTGAGTCTTCCAAGCGGCTGGTCCCAGCTTGCGTCCACTGCATAGCGGGCATCTTTGAAGTTAGAGTTAAAGGGAGTATCTCCTGGTTTAATCGTGTCAACGGAATTGCCCGAAGGAGAAGTGAAGGTCTGTGTAAATGTAGCGGGAGAAGCTCCGTTCGGCGATGCTCCCGATATGGAATCGAAAGTCAGTTTCAGGTTTAGAAAACGCTCGTCACCGAAATCCTTCCTGGCCTTTATGGTAGGTTCAAAAACGGTAATCCTATCTTTTTCGTTGTAAAAGAGCGCGGCGGCATCCAGTTTCCAATTTTTCATAAGTGAGGCCGAATCGGCAGAGGCGCTCGCCGCGATTAGCGGTATGCCCAAAAGTCCGTAAGCCGCCGCTCCAAGGGCGGAGCGGACGCCTTTTTTTCTGTTCAGTTGCATCCGCATCCTCCGCCCGCGAAGCCGCTTCCGCCGCTTGAGCCTTCCCGGCTGAAATATACCTTCTTGTCGAATCCGGCTCGCACGGGGTCTCCGCCTATTTGCATTGTTTCCTTGGCCAGAATATCCCTTTCCCACGGCTTAACGCCAAAAGACGAACAGCCAGAAACAAATAGAACCAGAGCTACTGCAATAATACGTAATGTGACGGAAGATTTCATTTGGCTAACGCCTCTTGTATCCTTGTCTCGTACTCTTCGCATTCTTTCACATGGAAGCCTATATGGCTGTAAACCAGCTTTCCGTTTCTGTCGAATATGAAGGATGACGGCATCCCCTGCAGTTCAAACTGTTCTGCCAGCTTACCCTCAGGGTCGTATATTACGTTTATGCTGTTCCCCCCATGCTCTTCCATGAATTTCTTCGCCAGCGCGGTATCTCTGTCTACATTGACGGTAACCATTTCCAAGCCGTCTTTGCCATATTTGTTCTGCATTTTCCGCATCCACGGAAAAGAAGCCCGGCAAGGAAGGCACCACGACGCCCAGAAATCTAGGTAAACGACTTTTCCCTTATAGTGTTCAATATTGAAACTTCCGGTACGGTCTTCGGCGACCACCCTGTCCGGCGCGGAAAGCAACAGAATGAACGTTGCGGTTAAAAGAGTGTTTACAGTCTTTATTAAAAAAAACCTTCCAGATGCCAAAGTTGTCCTCCTTGATGCTGACTGGGTATTTATTTTTTTGTCCCAAATTTTGGCAGTGCAGTATAACAAAAATCACCTAATTTCCGCACCCTTAAGAACACTTTTTTTGTTGCGATTTTTACCATCCAATATGAAAGCTAATTAATAGAGAGTAAATTTCGGATGTAAAAACGGGAAAAAGACGTAAAATAGCCGAAAAGATGAGCAGTATAAAAGATATTTTCAACCGACAGCTCGCAAAAGAGGTTTTTGGGGTTTTATGGCTGGCGTTTACCCTGCTTGCCGTTTCCAGCCTCATTTCATTCGACGCGGGCGATATAGACGCTTACAGCGTAGGCGGCGAAGTGCACAACCTTGCCGGAATAGTCGGCGCCTATATAGCCTTCGGCCTTTTCAGCCTGCTTGGCGGGTCGGCTTTCGTCATTCCGGTAATGACGGTTGCCATGGGGCTGATTCTTTTCCGCGACGACAGCGCCGAACATTCCGCCTCTCTGCTTGCGGGCGGTTTTCTTTTCATACTCGCCGTCTCCATTCTTCTCAACGTTTTCAGCGAAGATGAGGCGGCGGCCTCGGCCTTCCCCGCCGGCGGAATGGTGGGAATGCTTATATCGTCTTTACTTCTAGTGCCTTTAATGGCGCGGGCAGGTACGGCGCTTGTCGGTTTTACTATTCTGTTCCTCTCTCTTCTCATTTCCACGCGGGTGGCCGTAAAGGATTTCTGGCTTTTTTTACGGCAGGCGGCATCCGATTTATGGGAGGGTCTTGGCTCGGCGGTCAATGGAATTTTCCGAAAATTTGCGGGAAAGCGGGAGAAAAAGCCGATAATCGGGCATCGGCCGGAACAGCCGGATATTGTTGAGGAAGAGCCTGCCGATAAAAAAATTCAGATAGAACGGCCAAAGCCCAACGGCATCGATAACAGTTTCGAAGCGGAACAGACCGCCTTCAAGTTTTTCAGCGAGGATCAGGAATACTGCACGCCGTCGCTGTCGTTTCTCAGCGACGTGAAACAGGTAACACAGGCAAAATCGGAAAAAGAACTTCTGATAAATTCCCGCATTCTTACCAAAAAACTCGCCGATTTCGGCATTGCAGGGGAGGTTGTAAAAGTGCTTCCGGGGCCGGTGATAACATCGTACGAGTTCGAGCCGGCGCCCGGAGTGAAAGTAAGCCGGATTGTAAGCCTTTCAGACGATCTTGCCATGGGGCTTCGCGCGGTGTCGGTTAGGATCCTGGCGCCCGTACCCGGTAAAGCGGTTGTTGGCATAGAGGTTCCCAACCGCAACGTCTCTCCCGTGAGTCTCAAGAAAATACTGGCTTCCGACCAGTTTCGGCACTCCAAATCCAGGCTGACTATGGCGCTGGGCAAGGATACCGGCGGCCTGCCGGTGGTGACGGACCTCGCCAAAATACCGCATCTCCTCATAGCGGGCGCCACAGGGGCGGGTAAGTCTGTCGGCCTCAACGCTATGATTATTTCCATTCTTTATAAATCCGCGCCGAGCGATGTGAAGTTCATAATGATTGATCCTAAGATGCTGGAGCTGTCTGTTTATGACGGCATCCCCCATCTTATCGCACCGGTTGTTACAAACCCCAAAAAGGCGGCCAACGCTCTGAGGTGGGCGGTAAGCGAAATGGAACGCCGTTATCAGCTTCTGGCCGATTACGGTTTTCGGAATATCGGAGGATACAACCAGTGGGTGGCGGAAGAACGTGAAGCAGGGGTGAATGAAAAGCCGGTAGAACCGGTAGAAGACGAGGAAACCGAAAGCAAAGAGGAGCGCAAACCTCTGCCGTATATTGTCGTTATTATAGACGAGCTTGCCGATCTCATGATGGTTGCGTCCAAGGATGTTGAAGACGCCCTCGCAAGGCTGGCGCAGATGGCGCGCGCGGCCGGCATACATCTTATAGTGGCAACGCAAAGGCCTTCTGTCGATGTGTTAACCGGCACGATAAAAGCCAATTTCCCGGCGCGGATATCCTTTCAGGTTACTTCCCGCATAGACAGCAGAACCATTCTCGATACCATTGGGTCTGAAACACTGCTGGGGAAGGGGGATATGCTCTTCCTGCCGCCCGGCACATCCCGCCTGAAGAGAATACACGGGCCGTTTGTTTCCGATGACGAGGTGAAAAGGGTGGTTGCCTTCCTGCGCAAACAGGGAAGGCCGGTTTATAACGAAGAAATCCTTAAAGCCCAGGCCCGCCTTTCGGAAACCGTGCCCAGCGAGGAAGAGGACGATGATGATGAATATTTCGAGCAGGCGGTGGAAATCGTGGCGCGGACAAGGCAGGCCAGCATCAGCATGATACAGCGGAAACTTCGCATAGGGTACAATCGGGCCGCGAGAATCATCGAAACCATGGAAGCAAAAGGGATGGTGGGCCCTGCCGACGGGGCGAAACCGCGCAGAGTGCTTATCCCGCCGGACGAGGATTACGGCGACGTTTGACGCCTGTTTCCGGCAATCTTAAAAGAACTATCGCTTCCATATTCTTTTACAATTTAACTAGCATAAGTTCAGATGTTTATCACTTTATGTCGACAGACGTACTAAAAGGTGTATGCTATTAACTAGGAAAGGGAGAGAATCCCTTTTACGGGCAAAATTAAAAATTTATAGGCTTTTACAGGAGGAAGCCGATATGTATGACAAATCATCTTTGAATGAAAAATGTAATCATTGCGGCGGCCGGCTGGCCAGAGTGAGAGATGATACTGTTTCCTGCCTGATGTGCGGGCGGGAAAAAGGGCACCGTTGCGAATCCTGCCTTTACCTGAAACAGGCGGCGAGCTCTTCGCGCAAAGGCAAAAGAGGAAGAAAAAAAGCAGGCGCGTTAGGTTAGCCGGGTTCTCCGGTTACGGTCGATTAAGGTTACAAGCGCTTGGACGAATTCGTTATAAGGGACAGGTATGCCCAGCTTTTGTCCTTCCCTAACAATTTTGCCGTTTATCCAGTTTATCTCCGTTTCCCGTTCGGTCCTCACATCCTGAAGCATAGATGGTATAACTTCTCCCATTTTTTCAGTTAGTTTAATCTGATTTTCAAGAAATGACTTCTCTATGGCGATTCCTTTTCTTTCAGTCACCGCTGCGACTTCTTCCATTAAGTGGCGCACGATTTTTCGAGTCGGTTCATGTTCCAGCAGTTGATGCGCTGGTTTGCCGGTAATAGCCGCCAGTCCGTTGAACCCTACGTTCCAGACAAGTTTTTTCCATTTCGCTTCCTTTATCCTGCTTGTTACTTTGCAGTCAACTTTCGCTTCTTCAAAAGCCTGTCTGATCGTTTCTATACGCCCGGTTTTGTTGCCGTCCATCTCCCCGATCGTGATGAAGCCGGCGGCGGTGTGGCGGATGTGACCGGTTCCCGCGTCGCGGCCGGCTCCTATAAAAGCGATTCCTCCGATAAGCTGGGATTCCGGTACGGTTTCTTTTAGAATTTCTTCGCTTTCAACCCCGTTTTGCATGCTGATTATCAGGGTTTCCCCGCCTGCCTGCGCTTTGATTGCGGGAAGCGCTCCCTTAAGATCGCCCATTTTTACGCAAACCAATATGAGATTGAGATTAGGAATGCGCTCGAAATATTTTTCCGCTTTTATTTTCAGATGAAAATCCCCGTGGATGCTTTCCACGTTAAGCCCTTTTTTTTGAAGCGATTCAAGATGGGAACCGCGCGCCGAAAAATAGACTTCATGCCCCGCCAGTTGGAGCCTTCCTCCGTAGTACCCCCCGATGGCGCCCGCGCCTATGACAAGTATTCTCATCCTGTTACACTATAATACAATAGTGTTAAAGAAAAAGAACTCAGTTGCCGCAGTATCCGCCGCCCGCGCCGGTTCGATAAAACATAGGGTGAGCCATTCCCTGACAAACAGCGAAAAGGAAACGGAGAAGTTTGCCGAAGATTTCGCCAGGCCGCTAAGGGAAGGGGATATAGTTCTCTTGAAAGGGGAGCTCGGAGCGGGCAAAACCTGTTTTGTTAGGGGGCTCGTGGGGGCTCTGCACGGAAATCGCGGGGAGGCGGTAAAATCACCAAGTTACACGCTTTTAAATATTTACACCGGCGCGCCCGTTGTTTACCATTTTGATTTTTACAGGATTGAAAACCCGGAAGATATTATCTCGCTGGGGCTGGATGAATTTTTGGGAAAAGGAATCTGCGTGATTGAATGGCCGGCCGGGTTTTTGGAGGAGGCTTCAGACAGCAAAATAACGGTAACGATAAAAATAGTGAATGAGAATAAAAGGCTTATAGAAGTCCGATATGGATAATGTCTTAAAGAAGGGCGGGTACTTCTTTCTTGCTTTTGTTCTCGCTGTGCTTGCCGTGAGGGGCGTGCGGATGTTGGGTAACGGCGCGAACGAAATGTTCAGGCCGGCTGTCGGTAAAAACATCGGCGTTAAAAGCAGATTTGAGCAGATAAAGCTTACCCGGAAAAACGAGAAGGGAGAGATACTGAATCTCATTGCCAGGAAGGCCCGCATCAAGCCGGGTAAAATCGAGATGGAAGATGTTAAAGCCGTCTTTACCACAAATGGGCAGAAACCTCTTACGATTGTGGCAAAAGAGGGGGAGATTGAAGACGGTTCGGAAAACGCCGTTTTTCGCGGTGATGTGCGGGTTGAATCCACAAAACCGTTTGTGCTGGAAACAGAACGGCTCGACTGGATTGCGGAAAGCCGGCTTCTTTCCACAGATGAAAAAATCAAATTTCACTCGGATAAAACCTTGATTTTCGGCAAGGGAATAAGAATTAACGTTGATAGCCAGAATGTTACGATTTTGAGTTCGGTTAATGCTTACTTTAACTAATATTAATACTTTGAAGCGAACGGGAGCAATCCTTTTTTTCCTTCTTCTTTTGCCGCTTACGGCCTTTCCCGCCGGTCAATCGGCTATGAAAGCCGGGATGAACGTTACTGCCGATGTGATGAAGTCGCGCAATAAACCAAAAAAAATGCAGTTTATCGGCCATGTTGTCGCCATTCAGGAGGGAATGAAAGTCGAATCCGAAGAGATGATAGCTCTCTACGACAAGCAAGGGGTACAGATTCAAAAGATAATCGCCACAGGAAGCGTCCGGATTACCCAAACCAAGCAGGTTATAACGGGAGAACGGGCGGAATTTTATCCCGACGAGGACAGGGTTTTGGTAATGGGGGATGTTCTTGTTGTTCGTCCGGAAAGCAGAATCAGATGCAGGAATCTTCAGATATTTTCGAAGAAAACAGGCGGCGGGTTGAAGCATCTAATAGCCGATGGAGATGTTTACATACAAGGCAAGAAACGTAAAATTATGGGGGACCATGCCGATTTTTTCCCGGATGAACAAAAGGTGATCGTTACTGGTCACGCTGTGGCGATAAAGGGTGGCGACAGGATTGAATCGAAAAAGCTCACCATACGTTATATGGAAGAAACGAAAGAACTTCAGGATATGTACGCGGAAGGCGACGTTCATATTATCGGCAAAAATCGTTTAATAACTTCGGA
Organism: Nitrospirota bacterium; assembly: GCA_024275775.1. Classification (GTDB taxonomy): domain Bacteria; phylum Nitrospinota_A; class UBA7883; order JACRGQ01; family JACRGQ01; genus JAJRYM01. Next base: position 2,531 of record JAJRYM010000130.1, on the reverse strand, counting down.
GCGCGCCAATTTTAATTCTTCAACGCATAAAGCGGTTGCGTCGGGAAAGGTTAAAGCCGTTCAGCAAGGGATGGAAGTTAAATCTGATGAGCTGGAGATTTTCTACGAAGGTCGTAACAAGGAACTTAAACAGACAATCGCTACGGGCAACGTGACGATAACCAGTAAAAACCGTTTTGTTTCAGGCGAAAAAGCGGTGCAATACCCGAAGGAAAAGAAGGTTATAGTATCGGGAAATGCGGTTTATAAGAAAGAGGGAGAGGATATCAGAGGGGAAAAAATCATATACTTTTATGACAGAGACGATATAATTATTAAGGGTGGAAGCAAAAAACGGGCCAAGATACTCATGGTTCCCCAAAAATAATTAATATTAAACTTATTGGCCGCTAAGAGAATCAATATTTCACTTCCTAAAAGGGGGAGTTTTGGATTTATTAAGAACCCGGGACCTTACAAAAAGCTATAAAGGCAGAAGGGTTGTTGACAGCGTTAATATAGAGGTGAAAAAAGGAGAGGTTGTCGGCCTGCTGGGGCCAAACGGCGCGGGCAAAACAACGACATTCTATATGGTTGTAGGCCTTACGAGGCCTGAAGCGGGGTCTGTATATCTTGGCGATGACGACATCACAGATCTGCCGATGTATCGGCGGGCGCGAATGGGGATAGGCTATCTTTCGCAGGAGCCTTCAATTTTTCGGCAACTAACCGTTATTGAAAATATTATGGCTATTCTCGAAATGCTTCCCGTTGAACCGCGCGAGATGGAAAAAAAAGCGCAGGCGCTTCTGGAAGATTTGAATATTCTCCACCTTGCCGATGCGAAGGCGTCGTCTCTTTCCGGCGGTGAAAGGCGAAGGTTGGAGATAAGCCGGTCGCTCGCTCTTTCCCCTTCATTTCTTCTTTTAGACGAGCCTTTTGCGGGAGTCGACCCGATTGCGGTGATGGAAATTCAGTCGATAATAATCAATCTCAAAGAGAAGGGGATAGGCGTTTTGATTACCGATCATAACGTTCATGAAACGCTGGAAATAGTGGATCATGGTTACATCATTTCCAACGGGCGGCTGTTGGAAAGCGGCACGCCCAGTGAAATTATCGCTTCCGAAGAAGCGCGGGTCTGTTATCTGGGACACAATTTTTCGATGAGAAAATAAGGGAAATGAAACTTCAACTCACACCGCGGCTTACTCAGAGGCTGGTGATGACGCCTGCCCTGCAACAGGCCATAAAAATGCTTCCTCTTACAAGGATGGAACTCATAGCTTCCATACGGCAGGAGCTAGATGAAAATCCGTTTCTTGAGGAAACAGCTCAGGAAGATTCGCAGGAAACGGAATCGGAAGAGCTTCCCAAATCGGAAAAAACCGAGTTCGAAGAAGAAGCGGTTCTCGATAACGCAGAAAAGACCGAAGATACTCAGCCGGACTGGGAAGCCTTTCTGCAGGAAACCGCTTATAGCGGAGCCACCGGCGAAGGGTACGCCGAGAAACCTTCTCTTGAGAACACGCTTCGGCAGGAAGAATCGCTTCACGCACACCTTACCTGGCAGTTGAATGTAACGGTTTTCGACCCAATACTCAATGAGATAGGGGCGGCCGTTATAGGTAATATGGACGAGAAAGGTTTTCTCGCGCCTACGCCTGAGGAAATAGCCGTAGAAGCCGGTTGCACTGTTGAGCAGGTGGATGAACTGCTCGATATAATACATACGAAATTCGACCCTCCCGGCGTCTGCGCCAGGGATATAAAACATTCCCTGCTTCTTCAGGCGCAGCAGTTGGAGCCTGATGACCCCGTTATCAGCGAGCTTATTGCCGGCCATTTGCACCACCTTACCGAGGGTAATTACGTCAGAATAGCCAGGGAACTGAAAGTGGACGTTGAAAGAATAATTGAATCCGTGGAGTTCATTAAAACTCTAAACCCTTCTCCGGGAGCGGCTTTTAATCCTAACAAGCCGGATTATGTGGAGCCTGATCTGTATGTTGTAAAAGTTGACGACGAATGGCAGGTGCATCTGAACGATGATGGAATCCCGAAGCTTAAAATCAACAATCAGTATCGGAGAATACTCAAAAAGAACGGCATGGGAACGGATGCCAAGGAAAAGGAGTTTGTGGAAAGAAAAATACAGTCGGCCTTGTGGATGGTAAAGAGCATTGAGCAAAGGCGGCAGACTATGCTGAAAGTAGGCAGGAGCCTGGCGAAGTTTCAGCGGGGTTTTCTGGAGCACGGCATATCGCACCTTCAGCCTCTTGTTTTGAGAGACGTGGCGGATGATATAGAAATGCACGAGTCAACCGTAAGCCGTGTTACCCGCAATAAATACATCCATACTCCCCAGGGACTTTTTGAGCTTAAATTCTTCTTCCATAGTGGTGTAAAATCATACTTAGTAAGCGATGTTTCATCGGTACGTGTAAAAGAGATGATAAAAAAAATTGTTATGGAGGAGGACCCGAAACGGCCGCTTACGGACGATAAAATTGTTGAGTTGTTAAATTCGCGCGATGTTAAAATAGCGCGGC
>JAJRYM010000001.1 GCA_024275775.1 Nitrospirota bacterium | reverse complement strand
TGGCCTGCGTGTACGCAGTTATGAACGTCTCCCCGTTCGGAAGTGTGTGCGTTCCGGAAAGGACCGCATCGGCCGCAATCTGCGCCGGCGTGACAAGGCTGTTATCCGCAGCGTACTGAAAAGCCCATTCAATGCCGCTCTGGGCTGAGAAAAGAGAATTTTGAACTTTGATGTTGGTCGCCACCACTGCGGTCGGGTTGGAAACAATCCTTGAAACGGCCAAACCCATTCCCCCGATAACAATAAGCAGAAATATAACCGCTATTATGGTAATACCCTGCTGAGATTGTATGGCCTTTCCGTCGCGTATCATTTTATATACATACCTTATACTTATTGGCTATTATTTGACATTTTATCTTATATCTTCTTCCAAATCAACATTTGGGTATACCTTTGTTACAAGAGTAACTGTAACATCGCCTTTGGTTTTAGCCAGTTGTATGCTTATGATGCTACCGATTTTTGTGAAAACGACAGAGGTTATTCCGTCCGCCAGCGGTACGGTTGCGGTTCCGGCTCGGCTTAAAACCGTGCCGGCAAGCGAATAGGTGATGGAGGTTGCCTTATCCACGCAGGCGGCGCACGTCGCTTTCTTTGAATTCACTATGGTTATTGAAGTTGGGCTGTTAACCGTAACCTGGGCGGGGTCCGCTGTTTCCATATCGCGGGATATCTTTTCCATCGCCACCCACAGCTCGCTGTAAACGGAGGCGTCATCGCTTACAATGACGAAAACATCGGCGCTGTCTGCAATAAAACTGAAACCGATAACCGAGAGAGAGCTGATGATAACAAGCGTTATGATAGCCTCGATAAGCGTAAATCCGCCTTTCAACGATACGCGCCGGACTGTTTTGTACAGGCGGCTCATGGATAATCCCTCGATTTGACGGCGGCAATGCTTACAGTATTGGAGCCGTCCGTCGTGGAAACGCTTATCCAGAAATACTTGTTGCCGGGCGTAGTGCCACTCGCCGTGGCTACCAGATCCGAAGCGTAAAACTGGCCTGTTATGGTGGTTGTGTAGGTAACGCCGTCAACTATGTCCGTTATCGGCGACAGGTTGGATGTGTAGACGCCGGTCGGGCTGACGGCTCCGCAACCGAGGGGCGGCCATGTAGTATCGACGCAGGCCAGTTCGCCGGCAAGATTGCCGCGCGCAAGGTAGCTTATGCGCGCTATATTGGACGCCACCCCCACGCTTCTGGAAGCGGTTATAAACGGCGTAAGCACGACGGGCAGAAGAATCCCCAGCATTACGATAATCATAACCATCTCTATGAGTGAGAAACCGCCGGCACCTGAAATTCTTTTAAAATTGTTCACGGTATCGAAATCTTTCCGGTGTAAGGCTGGACGGTTATGGTCTGTGTGGAGGTGCCGCTGGCGAGGGTTATGGTTTGGGCTACCGTAACACCCACAGGCTCCCCAAGACTGTTAAACGTAATGGGGGTCGCACTGCTTACCGTAAGGCTACTGTTTACTTCGGCCAGATTTCTCGACTCGCCGTTTCCATAGGTGTACGTTTGGCTTCCGCCGGTTATGCTTATAGTGAGCTGAATATGCCGGCTCATCGCTTCCAGCTGGGTTGTCTGAATATCGGAAGCAACCAGTTCGGCCCCGTTGCTTACGCTGTATGAGCCAATATCCAGCGTGGGCGCCACCGCCACGGCGACTATGCCGATAATCACGATTACCATAACAAGCTCAATCATGGTGAAACCGCGTTCGGAGCCGCGGCGGATGGAAAATCGGATGCCGTTTTTCATTTGTTCATACATACCCAAAAAGGAAAGTATTCAACCTGCCGTTTAAGGATATTTTATTACGGCAGCTTACCGATTGCTATGATAATTCTTAACGGACTGAAATTAAATGTCAAAATGGGGAATGGTTGAAAAAAACCCCAAGCAGAAACGTAAGCGGCCCAAAAATCAGCGCCGTTTTTTCCATCAGGCGGGTGAGCCGGGTTATGTCCTTAAGCCTATCAATCTTGCCGTCCGCTTTAAGTTTTCGCTTGAACCCCCTGAAATAGAAATGAAGCGCGTTGACGCAAATCAGCGTGATTATGCCGCAAGTAACCTTTATGTGCAGTATCGGCGTTGTTCCTATCAGCCGCCATTGAGCCACAAGGAGATAAAGCGCCGTGAGCGTAAGAAGCACTATCACCACGTCGACAACAGGATGCCATCTACCCTGGATAAGGGAGGCCGCCGCCTGCTTCTGCTCGCCGTCGGTAAGCCGCTCCAAAGCCGGCCCTATCACCAGTTGCATGATAATAAGGGTAAGCGCAAGGATTGAAGCGCAGATAACATGAATAAAAACAACCAGTCCGTAAATCGATTCCATGAGCGGAAAGCGTACACGGAAAAACAGCTTTCATCAACGAAAAATCAGGCTATTTTATCCTTTTCCATTGTTGAACACCGCCTGTTCGGCTGATAAAATACAGATGGATGAATGTTGTAGGGTTGGATAGTTCAGCGGGTTCGGGAAGCGTAGCCTTGCTTAAAAATTCCACAGTCGTCAGGGAGATCAGTTCTCCGAAATCCGAATCGTTTTCACGATCTCTCCTTGCAACGGTTGAAAAACTGCTCAGGGAAAGCGGTCTGAACGTAAGCGATGTCGACTGTTTCGGCGTAACTACAGGCCCAGGCTCTTTTACCGGCATCAGAATAGGCGTTGCAACGGTTTTTGGAATCGCTTTTCCGCTGGGCAAACCTGTTTACGGCGTAAGCGCGCTTGAGGCGATGGCGCGCGCGGCTCTGCCCTCGGAAAAGGAGAAAACAGTATATCCGTTGATAGATGCAGGAAGGGGCAACGTTTACACGGCCTGTTTCAGACTGCGCGGGGAGGAGTTGAAAAGAATTTCGGAAGACAGTATTCAGCCGGTTGAAACCTTGCCGAAAAACACGGAACGCGGAACGGTTTTTTTCGGCGCTCTGCCCGAAACCTGCCGCAAGAAAATGGAAGAAGCTGGCATTTTTATAACCGAAAACATTGCCCAAAAATCCGTGGCCGCGGGAGCGGCCGAATCAGCTATAATCATAAAACAGAAGGGAAATATCGGAGATGTTTTCCTTTTAAAACCAAACTATATTCACCGTGGCCCGGTGAAAAACATTTATTGTTAAAGGAGGAGTATAGAATGTTTACTTCGCTTCAGGAAAACCCATCGTACAAAACTCTTTATAACGACAACCCGGAGTTCAAAAAACTGTGCGATGAACACATGGAGTTGAAAAAAGAATCCGGAAAACTTGCCGGTTCGCGTTTTTTAAATGAAACCGAATCGGTAAAACTGCATCAATTAAAGCAGAAGAAGCTTGAAATAAAAGATAAGCTTCAGGTGATGCTGGATAACTATTCCGACTGAAAAACAGCCGGTCTTTTGAAGGGATGATTGATGCGGACAGTTGAAGAAAAAAGCGCGCATCCGGATAGTGCGGACTGCCCCGAAACGGTGGAAAAAATGTCCGACTATCTGGAAAACGAGCTAGATTCCGGCACTAAAAGCCGGCTTGAAACGCATTTCAGCAACTGCCCGCTCTGCATGAAAGTCCTTCAGACGCTTAAAAAAACGATTGAAATTTTCCGCCGGAAGGAACCCGAAGACGTGCCGCCCGATCTGGATGCCGGCCTCCGAAAAAAACTCAAAACGGAGCTCTGAAAATGAACGGTTCCGAAGGTGAAGCCTGCGAAGCTCCCGGCCATCAGAACAGTTCTGAGCTGATTAAGAAAATACTGCGCAACTACAAGACCGTCGCCGTTGTCGGCATTTCAAGAAAGCCCGACCGCGACAGCTACAGAGTGGCCGCCTATCTGAAGGAACATGGGTTCCGCGTATTGCCGGTAAATCCTGCGGCCGAGGAAATTCTGGGTGAACAATGCTATCCCCGGCTGGGCGATATACCCTTCCCGATTGACGTGGTTGACGTGTTCCGAAAACCATCGGCACTGTCCGAGCTGGCCGATGAAATTATTTCCATGAATACTCCGCCAAAAGCCGTATGGTTCCAGCTTGGAGTGATAAACGCCGAAGCCGTGCAGAAGGTATCCGACGCCGGAATCGAAGTCGTTCAAAATCTCTGCATAAAAGTCGAACACGCCCGGTTGCGCGCCGGCGTATGACGCTATCGGGGAACGTACGTCTGGTAAGGCAGTACCACCGCCACTTTGAAATCGAACTTGTAATCCTTTTTCCCGCCGCTGTCCCGCAATACCGGGAAGATTAAGGAAAACTTCTTATTGCGGTTAAGCTCCGCTTT
>JAJRYM010000129.1 GCA_024275775.1 Nitrospirota bacterium | reverse complement strand
TCATGCCGAACCCGGCAACGGCCATAGCCGCGACCGACAAAACGATAACCGCCCACCTGCGGCGGATAATCCATTCCCAGCCGTTCATTATTTTGTGTCCGCGTCCACTTTCAGCAGGAGTGCCGGGAGAAGCATGAAGTCTGCAATAAGGGCGAACGCTATGGCGGCGGCGGTTAAAATCCCCATGTTGGCGTTTATCTTGAATCCGGACAGCGAGAGAATGGAAAAACCGGCTATGAGTATGACGGACGTGATTATCAGCGCCCTGCCGACGTGGTTGAAGGAGTACCGTATTGCGTCTTCAGCGGACATGCCGTGCTCGCGCCTTGCGCGAAGGTATTTGGAGAGGAAGTGAATGGTATCGTCCACCACGATGCCGAGGCTCATGGCGGCCACAACCGATACGGCCAGGCCGACCTGCTGTACCGTCATCCCCCACAGCCCGAACGCCATGAAAGCCGGCACGAGGTTCGGCACGAGGCTTATCATTCCTATCTTCAAGCTTCGTAACGCGAGCATGAGGATGCCGGAGATGACCACAAGCGCTATGAAGGTGCCGGACAGCATCGATATGACGTTGCGCTGGTTGATGTAAGCAAACATCATCGATATGCCGGTGCCGTCCGCGTGCATATAGGAAGGAGTGTTTTCTTTGAGCCAGTTTGTGGCCCTTTTCTCAAAGGCGCGGATTTCCCTGTTATAAATACCTTTAAGGCCGATTCTCAGCCGCGTGGCCGATTTATCCACGTTTATCATGTTGTTCAGATCCAGCCCGAACGGGAGCGACATTTCGTAGAGAAGAAGATACTGCGCCCCCAGTTCCCGGCTGTCGGGAACTCGGTAATATTCCGGTCTGTCTTCGTGCATATTCCGGTTGAGCTGTTTCATTATGTCGGCCAGGCCGGAAACCTGCTTGACCTCCGGCTGTAGCCTGAGCCACTTGGTGAAGCGGTCCAGGCCGTCGAGATATTCCGGTTTGCTTATCCCGCCTTCCTCACCGGCCGGGATCGAATACTCCACCAGACTTATGCCGGCGAGGTTTTTTTCTATGAAGTCGGTATCGTTTCGGAAGCTGTACCGCTTATCGAAATAGTCGAGATAAAGATCGTTGAGATCAATCATGGCGATGCCCGAAACCAAAACAACGATTAAAGCGGTCATCCCCCACAGCATCCGTTTTTGATTGCGGATGACGAATTCCGAATACCGGTCCAGCCAGGGGTGGTTGGCGTTTTGCACCCTGCCGATGCGGACGGGAAGAACGGCCATCATTGCGGGCAGGAGAGTAATCGACAGGAAAAAGGCGGCCATTACCCCTATGGCCACGATATTGCCGAGGTCGTGAAACGGAGGCACGTCGGAGCTGTTCATGCTCATAAAACCTATAGCGGTGGTTATGCTGGTAAGGAATACCGGTTGCATATTCAGCCGCATCGATTCTACGATGGCTTCCCTTTTCGTCATCCCTTTGCGCATTTCGTGGAGCATCGTGACGAGCAGATGCACCGAATCTGCCACCGCGAGCGTGAGTATGATTGTTGGCGCGAGAGCGGAGGGAGGGGTCATCACGATGCCAATCCAGCCCGCCGCGCCGACCGCCGCTATGGCCGACATGAAAATTATCAGCACGGCTACAAACGTGCCGGAAGCCGCCCGCAGGGTGAACCCCATAACAAGAATCATCATGGCGAACATCATTGGAACGAGGGTTTTCATATCGTCTTCGCTGGCTTCCGCGAAAGCGTTGTCGATCATTATCCCGCCGGTGAGATAGATATCCAGTTCGGGATGGTTCTGGTCGACTTCGGCCACAAGCGCGCGCACCGCTTTGGCGATCTCCTGAGGCGCGAGCGATTTATGCTCCGCCAACCGGAATAGGATGCTGATTCCGGCAACGTGCCCGGTGGGGGAAACAAGCCTGTTTACGAGCGCCGGTTCGGCAAGCGCCACTTTCCGTATATATTCAAGCTGAGGGGGAGTGAGGTTCAAAGCGTCGCTTACAAGATCTTCCACTATCAAATCGTCTTCCTCAACGCGGGTATGCTGGAAGTTGGAAAGAGAATCGACCCGGCTCGAATACGGAATCTGCCAGCATTTGGCGGTAAGCTCTTCGACGACCGCAAGCGTTCGCGGGGTGAAGACGTTGCCGTCCTTTGGCGCTATGGCTATAAGTACGTTATCGTCCTTGGAATAAATGTTTTCCAGTTTTTCCATCGCCTTCAGCTGTGGGTTGTCCTTGCCGAAAAATACCCGCGCGTTGCTGGAAAACGTCAGAAAACGGCCGCCGCTTGCGGCCAGCACGAACAGGGCGACCGGCAGGATTATGAAAAGCCAGGGATGGCGGACAACCGCTTCGCCCAGCCTTTTTCCAGGAGTTCCGTTTTTCATTTTTCAGCCCGCCAATGATAGGTGAATGAGGTTCATTTTTGTAATCCTTTCAACAGCAGGTCAACGACGCCTTCGGTATCTTTGCGCAGGTCTGCGCCAAGCGCGAGCATCGCCATGGCAAGCGGGGGATAGTTGATGAACTTGAGCGCGTTCGAGATATTAATGGCCGTCTTTTCAGCGTCGCAGTCGTTGAATTCTCCTGTTCGCACGCCTTCCCCGATAATGGAAGCTATCTGCGATATCTGGCCGGTAAGTTTCTTCTCCACCAGGTCAAGCCGTTCACTGCTTACGAAGTCGGCCAGCTCGAGGATTTTCGGATTGTCTTCTATCATTTCCAGCGTGGTGCCGAGCAGTTCCAGAAAGTAAGCTTTCAGCTTTTCGGAAGCGGACAGGCCGGTTTGGCCGACTACCTCTCCCAGCCGTTCCTGCGTGGCCTGAAAGAATCTCTCGGCGAGCGCGGCGGCGACATCCTTTTGTTTTCAAAAAAACGGTAAATGTTCGCGGCCGACATCCCGCAATCCTTCGCTATTTCGGCCATGGTGGTTTTGCCAAAACCGTAATAGGAAAAACGCGCCATGGCGGCTTCCATGATTTTTTCTCTCGGCGTTTCCGCCGTCCCGCAGATTTTATTATGCACCGTCATCGTCGTCCCGGTTCGTTCGTATAGCCGTCATCAGCAGTGCCTGCGGCATGCGGTTCTCCAGATTGGCTTCGAAATGTGTGCGGCTGATTCCCCTGATTTCCCAGCCGGACGAGAACGCTTCCCGCAGTTCTTCGGGCGAAACCCGCCGCGGTCCTTCATCGCCCGGTTCCAGATTGCTCCAGCATAAAATATGCAGACGGCCGCCGGGTTTAATGGCTGAAGCGATATTTGCAACGTATTTGGGTCGGTCGGCGTCGCTGAAAACATGAAACACGCCGGAATCTATTACCGTATCGAACTTTTTCCCGCCGAGTTGCATATTCAGCGCGTCCCCTTCCTCGAACCGGACTTTAAGGCCGCGCTTTTCACTCTTGGCGCGCGCTTTTTCAATAGCCTGCGGAACGAAATCGATGCCGGTTACGTCAAGGCCGCGTTCGGCGAGGAATAGCGCATTTTCGCCGGTGCCGCATCCGACGTCCAGTACAGACCCGGTAATGGCTCCGGTCTCAAAAAGGCTAACGAAATCGGACTGGGGTTTTCCTATATCCCACGGTATATCCCCCGTGGAGTATCTTTCAGAAAATTCCTTTTTGCCGGGGCGTTTTGGGTCGGTCGTCCGTTTTTTGCAACAGCATCCGACGGCCAGCGGGCCTGCGCCGAAAGAAAGCACGAAAAAGAGCCCGCCCATGATGGCGAGGTTCTTCATGAACATTATCATTTGTATCTGTTGATCCATCCCTTCAAGCGCCCAGAAGTTGTGGAAGATGAGCGTTGTCGGAATCATAAAGATGATTAACAGCAGGGCGCCGGTTCTTGCCATGAATCCTGTCAATACGGCAAGGCCGCCCGCCAGCTCGAAAACTATCGCGCCAAGAAGGAACAGTGGAATCATCGGCATCCCTTTCGATGCCATGTAGCCGGCGGTTTGCTCCCATGCGAAAATCTTGTGGAATCCGCTCATAAGAAAAATCTGCGAAATAAGGATTCGTCCCGCCAGCGGCAGGAACCTGTTCAGCTTGCACATGGAATACCTCCAAAAGTTAATACGGCTTCAGTCAGTTTAAGAAGACATGCGGCAATGTTATCTTATGAATAATAAATATTCAAGAAAATATTCAGAATTTAGGCGCTAGGCATGGTTGGGCAATTCGGGACATTCGCGGAAAATGAACGACGGGACTAAACTTCGTAGTCTATTTTGGCTGTCGAGGCGCAGATCTGTTTGATGAATTCCAGAACCTTCGCATGTTCCGGGTGGACGCGGTATTGTTCTAAAGTTTCCAAATTCTTGAAACGCGAGTTCAAAACGAGGTCGTAAGACCTTTCGGTATGAGCCACATCTTCCGCCACCTCGCATTCCAGCATCAGCCCATCGGTCTTTTCCATAAGACCTTTCAAATCCGCGGCCAGCTTCTTCTTTGCCGATTCGGCGATCCCGTCGGAAAATTTGAAAAGAACTATATGCCTTATCATTTGACTGCCAGAGATGCCGACGCAATCAACTGCATCATGGTGGATACCGCCTGCGCGAAGCCGACAATCACAGCTTCGGATACGATGCTGTGGCCAATGTTCAGCTCGTCGACATTAGGTATGGCGGCTATCGGCGCCACGTTTTGCTCCGTAAGGCCGTGCCCGGCATGCACCGTCAACCCCAGCCCGGTTGCCAGCGCCACTGCTTTTTTTACTTCCTCAAGCCGTTCGGCGGCCTCCTGTTCGGTTTTCGATTCCGAATATTGCCCGGTGTTGATTTCAATCGCTTCCGCGCCGCTCTCCGCCGACGCTTTTATCTGAGCCGGGTCCGGGTCGATAAAAAGCGAAACAGGCACCCCCTCGTTTTCAAACCGTTTTACCAGCGCCGAGAAGAATTCAACTCTGCCCGCCACATTGAGCCCCCCTTCGGTTGTAAGCTCCTCCCGCTTTTCCGGGACGAGCGTAACCTGATCCGGTTTTATATCGAGCGCGATTTTTATAATCTCCTCCTCGGCCGCCATTTCCAGATTCAGCCGGCAGTTTGCCAATTCCCTTACACGGCGGACGTCGTCTTCCCGTATATGTCTTCTATCTTCCCGCAGGTGGACGGTAATGCACGATACGCCGAGTTTCAGCGCTATTTGGGCGGCGATTACCGGGTCGGGATAATCGGTAAGCCGCGCCTGCCTAAGCGTGGCGATATGGTCTACGTTCACTCCAAGTTTTGCCATGGCGATGAATTATAGCCGACTTGAAGCGGAATGTTTCCGTCTAATCGGCAATAAAGCTCTTTCCTCCATTTTTTGTATTTAACCGTTGCTGTCGTTTGTCCCTTCCTTTTTTTTAAGGACGCAAAACTGGCTTTCAAGCCCTTCCACATCCTCAACGGCAAGCGAAAAGCAGATGCCGTGCCCCGGTTCCTCCATCCCGTCCGCCGTTTTAATCGCCCGCAGTATGTCGCGGCATTTTTCTCTTAACACCAGCATTACCACAGCTTCCTGCGGTGCATCGAGCGTAAGGCCGAAAAATGTTTTGGCTTCCTTGTGCCCCGTTCCTCTTGCGGAAAGTATCGTCGCGCCGGTTGCCCCGGCCTGTTTCGCGGCGTTTACTATATCCTGCACATGGTCCGACGGGCAGATGGAGAAAATCATGTTGAATTTCATTTTTTACTCACCTCCTTATTTTAGCGATTATTGAATACCCAAGAACAGTAATTATCGGAAAGACCGATGCGAACGCTATCAGCCCGAAACCGTCCAGCAGAGGACTGCGCCCCGGAATATGGCTTGCCAGCCCCAGCCCCAGCGCCGTTACGAGCGGTACGGTGATGGTGGATGTGGTAACTCCGCCGGAGTCGAAAGCCAGCGGCACGATTTCCTTCGGCGCGAACCATGTAAGGGCTATCGTCGCTATATACCCGCCAAGTATGTAAATCCAAAGCGGGTCTCCGGTCAGGATGCGGTACACGCCCACCGTCAGGCCGATGGCGACTCCGGTGGCGACGGCATTTCGCAAATGGAAGCTCGGCAGTCCGCCGGCGGTTATTTCTTCCGCCTTCAGGGCAACGGCTATCAGGGACGGTTCGGCCATGGTGGTGGCGTACCCGATACAGAAAGCGAACACGAGCGACCAGCCACGGTTTTCCGGGTAGGAAAACTTTTCCGCCATTTCCGCGCCCGCCGGGAATACCCCCATATCCAGCCCCAGCAGGAAAAGGTAAAGCCCAACCACGACCGCAAGGAACCCGATTGCTATCATTTTCGGGTTGGGAAGCGGTTTGCGCAGAACCGCGTATTGGAAGAAAAGCACCACAGCGGCAATCGGGCCGACGTCCCGCATTAAAAGAAGAAAATCGCCGCCGACCGTTCTCAAAAATTCCATCACAGCGCCAGCAGTCCGTAGACCATCACCGTAATTATCGGAGCGAGAGAAGCGAACGCTATAAGGCCGAACCCATCGCTAAGAGGGTTCCTGCCGCCGATGGTCGAGGCCAGCCCCACGCCGATCGCCGTTACCAGCGGCACAGTGATAGTGGAGGTTGTTACGCCGCCGGAATCGTAAGCAAGGCCGATTATTTCCTTTGGCGCCACGGTTGTGATGGCCATGACCAGCACGTAACCGAAAATAATGTAATAGTGAATAGGATGGCCAAGTATGATGCGGACGACTCCGAGCGCGATTCCTCCCGCCACCCCAAGTGCCACCGCGTTACGCAGTGCCATGGAGGTTATCCGGCCTGCGGTTATCATTTCCGCTCTTTCGGCAATCGCTATCAGGGCCGGTTCGGCTATGGTGGTGGTGTAGCCTATCGCCATCGCGAATAGCAACAGCAACCATATATTGCCTTTTTTGGCGAACCCGAAAGCCATCGATTCGCCCAGCGGAAAAAGCCCGGCGTCGAGCCCCCTTTCAAACAGGAACAGCCCGGCTATCACCAGCAGAAAACCTGTCGCCAGTCTGGCCGGATTCGGGAACGGTTCGGCTATAACGAAAATCTGAAACACAATCATTACCGTCAGCAGGGGGACGACGTTGCTGAAAGACCTGTATAGAAGGATAAGGAAATTCCTCACGGCTTGCCGCCGGTTATTTTAATGGATGGCGAAGCAATCCGAAACGGCAACAGACGCGCGCTTCGGTTTTCCAGCAGTTCGGCGATAGCCGGTTTTTGAGCAGGCTCGCACCAGACGATAAAACATCCCCCCCCGCCAGCTCCGCAGATTTTGGGGAAGCCGCCTTTTTTGCGGACGGCCGCAAAAGTGCGCCTTAGTCCCGCCGGTATAACGGAGGCCCCCAGCCGCTCCCGCAGTCTGTTTTCCGCGTACAGCAACGGCCCCGCGCCGGCAAAGTCACCCGCCGTCAGCGCGCGCTCTACTTCAAGTGAGTTTTCGGCTATTTTCTGGAAAATCTTCTCGGTCTTTTTCTCAACCGCCTTTTTGAACATAAGCCAGTTGGCCCGCGCCGACAGTCTGGAGCTTCCCGAATAGGCGAGAACAATCCTCCGCTCCAGTTCGCACCGGTCGATTTTCAGCTTTTCATGTACGGCGGTGTGAGACTGCATTCTAAGGACATTTATTCCGCCGTACAGCGAGGCGATGTAATCCTGCGTGCCGGTCGGGATGCCTATATGCCGGGCTTCGATATTTTTTGCGAATTCGATAATTGAATCCCGGCTCGGATTTTCCCCTCTTATTTTGAAAAGAGCGCGCAGGAACGCTATGAGAACGGCCGATGAACCGCCAAGGCCCGATCCGGCCGGCGCGAGGCTTTTTACCGAAAACTCCCACCCCTCCACCGGAAAACTATCGAGCGCTCTGTGAAAAAGCGTTTTGTATCGTTCGGGCGCGGCTTTTACATATTGGATTGTTTTGCCGAGATGCGCCACGTTTATAAGTACGCCGTTCGCGCTTTCTGTTTTTACCGCTTCAACCGTGGCCGAAAGATTTATCGCCGCGTTGATGCAGACGGCCGGCGCGAACTGCGCGGAGAGCGGCCAGATGTCGAGCGTTCCTCCTGCGAGGTCTATTCTGGTTGGCGCTGTTACAGTAATCATCATAAGGATTATTGATAAGGGTCAGGCTTTTAGTCTATATTCAAACCGATGCTTACTGAAAGAGAATTCCGAAAAATTTATATATTAGCCACGAATGCATGTAACAGTGTTGGAGTTTAGAATTGGTCTCGTATAACGAAATCGTCACATTCCAGATTCCTTCCGCAATGCGGAATCCAGTTCATGTCATTGCGAATTCCGCCACAGGCGGGATGCGGCAAGCTCGCCCTTTTCCTGTCATGGCGAGCGAAGCGTGGCCATCTCTCTTTACGCGAGATCACCACGGCCTCCTTCGGAGTCCTCGTGATGACAGATTTGTTACTGAATCCCCTAGGCTGGCGCAAGGGGAAGCTTCCGAGATGCGGAATCCAGTTCATGTCATTGCGAATCCCGCCACGGGCGGGATGCGGCAAGCTCGCCCTTTTCCTGTCATGGC
>JAJRYM010000007.1 GCA_024275775.1 Nitrospirota bacterium | reverse complement strand
TCCAGATACCTTTTTTCAAACTGCCGCAGCCACTTACTGCGGCTCTCGGAATACGACATGCCTGCGCTTCCAGTAAAGTAACGTATTTCTTCAGGCAGATATTCCACATTCAGCACCGGCTCTTCGGAAAGGGAAACGGCGCTCTGAATAACATTGCGAAGCTGGCGGACGTTGCCGGGCCAATCGTATTCAATAAGTTTCGCAAGAGTATCGGGGTGGAGGGACGGCGTCTGGATTCCTTCATCGGCGGCCATTTCTCCAAAAAAGTTGTCGCATAAAATCCCTATATCCTCTTTACGCTCCCTCAGCGGAGGAATGTCCACACTTATAACATTCAGGCAGTAATAAAGGTTTTCCCTGAACTGTTTTTTCAACATCGCCGCATAGAGGTCAACTGTGGTCGAAGCGATGAATCTGACATCGACAGGAACGGTTGTCTGCAGTCCTCCCGCGGTCGGGCATCGGCGATCCTGTATGATTCTGATAAGCCTCGCCTGAATAATAGGGTCGAGTTCTTCCACCTGCTCAAGGTAAACCGTTCCTCCGTCCGCTATTTCAAAAATGCACTTGCGGGAACCCGTATCAGAGCCGGCTCCACCCGGCGAGGCTTCGGTCATTTCCTTTGAAAGGGTTGCACAGTCCACCACAAGAAAAGGCCCGTCGGTGCGGCTGCTATTCATATGAATCGCGCGCGCGGCAAGCTCTTTGCCAGTACCGGTTTCTCCCTTGATAAGAACGTTTGATTCGGAAACCGCCACTTTCCTGATGAGCCGCACCACTTTAAGAAAACTCGGATGTTTGCCGACGAAACGGTCGTTAAAGAAATTATCCCGCAGTCTTTCTTTCAAAACGGCATTTTCCCGCTGAAGGCGATGTTGCGCCAGAGCCCTGCGCACCGTAATAACAAGCTGGTCGGATGAAAACGGTTTGGTAAGATAATCAAAAGCGCCTGACTTAACGGCCTCCACAACGCCGCTTGTAGTGGCGTATGCGGATATCATTATCACGGGCACGTCCCCGAATTCCGACCGCGCCTCTTTCAGTATATCCATCCCGTTTTTTCCCGGCATGAGGAAATCGGTGACTATGACTTCCGGTTTATGTTCCCTTGCCAGCTTGATTACCCTGCCGCTCTCCGTTGTTGTAACGCAGGCGAATCCTTCATCCGAGAGAATCCGCTCACAGCTTTCAAGCAAATCCGGTTCGTCATCTACCAGAAGTACAACTCCGCCTTCACTCATTTCCCGCCGCCTTTCCCGCAGTCTCCGCTTCAACGGATGCTTTAAAGGGATTCAGGGTAATGGTAAAAACAGTCCCGGATTCGGGTGAGCTTTCCACTTTTATGCTTCCTCCAAAGTCTTCAACTATACCGTAAGTTATGGAAAGACCCAAGCCGGTACCCTCCCCCACTTCTTTTGTTGTAAAGAAAGGGTCAAAAATATTCTTTATATCTTCTTTCGGTATTCCGCTCCCGGTATCGGCGACGACCAGTTCAACATCGCCTTTTCCATTTAAAGCCGTTTTGATAGTTATTTTACCGCCTGCATCGGTTGCCTGATATGCGTTATAGACGATGTTATAAATAACCTGCTCCATACCCGACCTGCCGGCGCTTACGAATGGAAGCCCGTCGGCGAGAAATCTGTCAAGTTTTACGCCTTTCCTTTTCATGGAAGGCTCAACCAGGCTCATCACTCTCGCAACAGCGCTGTTCAAGTCAACAGCTTCAACCATATTGGCCGACTCGCGCGAGAAAGCCAGAAGATTGCCCGTTATTTTCCCTATGCGGGTAGCGTGGTTATGAAGAACATCCAGATCCTTTTTGAGAGCCGAAGTATTTCCACGAGCGAGACTTTTTTGAATAAGCTCCAATCTGGTTATGATAATTGATATCGGGTTGTTGATTTCGTGGGCCACGCCAGCGGCCAGCAAACCTATCGCCGCAAGTTTTTCGGACTGCATAAGTTTTCTTTCCACCTGTTTTATCTGTTGCGAACGCTCCTCCACCTTTTTTTCCAGAGAGACGCTGTAATCCTGAAGAGCTTCGGCCATGAGGTTATAGGCTTTGGCGAGCGACTCTATTTCATCTCCGGAGCGGATATTGAGCCTGAACCCCAGCTGGCGGTGCCGAAATTTTTCGACACCTTCCCGTAGTTTGCCTATATTCCGCGTAAGCATAAACGAAACCGCGCCCGCCACGATAATGCAGAGAAAAATAACCGCAAAACCGGTCGTGTAGTATCTCTTTTTGATGTGCTGAAGAATGGGCGCCATTTTCTTTTTTGAATAGCGGTCCAGCACAACGTAAAAGAGCTTGTAGTTTCCTACCTGCGGAAAAACCGGAGTAAAGGCCACAAGATAGTCGGTATCATCGGACCATGTGCCGGGTTTTCCGGAAAGCACCTGCTTAACGGCCGATTCCGACAACTCTTCCGAAATATTCATTACGGGACGTTTAGGGGGCAGAGTCTGCTTAAAATCGAAATTTGGATTGTAAATGAAGTTTCCGCTCCAGGTAATAAACGACGCCGCCTGCCTTTTTGGAGCCACGCTCAAGGAGTTGAAGATTTCCACACCGTTAAGATCTATGTAAATAACTCCTTTCGGTTCTCCATGCTTACCGAAAACCTTTGTGGTGTAGCGGATAAGCGTCTGCCCCCAGATATTGCGGCGCGGGTCTACCGAAACGGTCATCGGAACCGCCGCCACCCTATACCTTTCCAGCTTATCCGCGCTGACATAAAACGGAGCGGTAAAGCGGTTGCGTTTTTGCAGATTATCAAGCTTTTTAATCTCACTTCCTGCCCTGTAAATAACGGCAATTTCATCACCGAATTCATTAAGAAAGCCAATCCTGGAATAAGCCGGTTTAAGGGCAAGGAAAAAACTGAATTCATCTTCCAGCAGTTTCGGCGCCCTGCCGGCATTATTAGTTTTATTGCGCAATTCTTTAAGATAAAGCCGCATTGTGGCGCTGGAGCTTAGAAAGCGAATATCGGTATGCACATTAAGGAAGGTTCTTTCAATATCCTTGGCTCTTGTAATCGTATTGAGAAAAATCGATTTAAGCGCGCCCTCCACAATCGAAGCTTTCGCGCTCTGCAGTTCGTGGTAGCCGAAATAGCCTATCGGCAGAAGAGCTACGATTAGCAGGGTTATACTGAATTTTTTCCAGATGCGGTTAAACATCAAGCCCTACTTTTCGGGCCGGCAGACCGCCTTAATCAGTGTAATTCTTAACACACCTGAAACCGATTATATGACTTTTAGCTTCCTCTGGCACGGCTTCCCTGTAAGCCGCCCTAGCGTTTATCGACAGGTCCACCCACGACCCTCCTTTGATGATTACCATAGGCCGTGTGCCATGAACGGTGGTCGCCGTCCATTCCCTAACGTTGCCCGCCATATCATGAACACCATACGGGCTTATGTCGCCCCTCGCCCCTTCAACCTTATTCGCGGTGTTGCCGTTGCACAGGCCGTCCATGACATACTGAAGATCCGATTCCGCCGTGGCGGCGCGAAAAGGATCGAACTTGTTTCCCCATGGAAACACCCGGCCATCGGTACCGCGGGCGGCCTTTTCCCATTCCGCTTCGGTTGGCAGTCTTTTGCCGGCCCATCTCGCGTAGGCCATGGCGTCCTGCTCCGACACGTAGAGAACAGGATGATCCCCTCTCCCCCCCGGATAGCTCCCGCCCTGCCAGTGGGGAGGAGCAGGATACCCCGTAGCCTTGAGGAACTTTGCGTATTCGCTATTGGTCACCTCGTGGCGGTCTATGTAGAAAGGAGGCAGATATATTTTTTTCTTGGGCGTTTCATCGCTGAAGTGATAGTCGGCGTACAGTTGTCTGTTGCCGTACTTTTTTCTCATCTTTGCCACCTCTTCGGCGGTACTGCCCATGAGGAACTCGCCGCCCGGAATGAACACCATTCCATCGGGAACCTTTTCCGCCCCGATAGCCGATGCGGGCAAGGCAAGGAGAAGCGCAAAAGCAATCCTAGTGCAGATGAATACGCGGAACATTAGAATTCAGCATCCTTCACGGCGACAAATTCAGGCTTGCCGCTAACTTTCTTAACTTGAAAAATAAACAGGTCCTTTACCGCCTCTCCGCTCTCGGTTATTTTCATTTTACCCGTTACGCCATGAAAGTCCTTAATAAACATTGCCTGTTGCAGATGGGTGGGGCGCATTGATTTGGCTCTCTTTATGGCCTCCACAAGCAGGTTGAAAGCATCGTAGCTCAGCGCCGCCAAGCGGGAAGGCTTTTTGCCGAATCTTTTCTTGTACGCTTTCACAAAATGACGCACCCTGGGATTTTGCGAATCGGGGTTGAAACCGCTGTAAACGATGGTTCCGACTACACCGTCCCCCAAAGCAAGGAACCGGTCGTCCATGAGGTCCTCCCCGCCGATTATAGGTATAGTTACACCCTGCTTGCGCATTTCGCTCACCAGTTCGGCCGCTTCTTCCGCGCCACCTGTGTAAACGAGAGCATCGGGAGAGGTCTTTTTAAGTTTTTTCACCTGCGCCTCTACGCTTGTGTCTGAAGCGCCCATATTAGTCGTGGAGGTAGGCCAAAGGAATAGTTCGTCCGTAACCTTTAGACCGCTGTCAAATATTGCTTCCTTGAAAACGGCCGAAAGCTGTATGGAAAAATCGTTTACCAGCGTACTTAAAAGCGCGAATTTCTTCCAATGTTTCTTTTCCTTGAGGTAGTCTATCAGCCCTTTTGCGCCCGCCTTGTCATTGAGCGTAATGCGGAAATTATACGGGCCGGTATCTCCCAAACGGCGCCTCGAGCCGGCAGAAACCATTATAATCTGCTCATCGTTTATTCTTTTGGAAGACGAAAAACTAACCTCTCCCGTAGCGGCGCCGACAATCCCCAATACGTTTCTTTGCGAAAATGCCTCTATTCCCCGGCGCGCGCCCCCCATCTTGCCTCCCGTGTCAAAAACAAAAAACTCGAATTCTTGACCATTGATACCTCCTTTGGCGTCCAGCTCATCGGAGGCGAGTTCGGCGCCGTTTGCGGCGGCGTTGCCAAATTTTTTCAACTCACCGGTCAACGCCCCCAGCACGCCGATCCTGGGAGCGCGGAGTTTTTCTTTTTCTATTTCCTCTTTGGTTTTTCTACCGTAGCCGTATTCCGCAGGAGATTTTTCCAGAATGGAGCCCCTGCTAGCTACAAGAATAGAGGAATCGTCGGACGCGAAAGCCGATGGCGCGATAAAGAGAGAAACCGCCCATGCCATCACTAGACAAGCACCAAAAAAAATTTTGCCAAATACCGAAAAACGGTGATAAACTTGATTTTTTAAAACTTCCGAAGAACTTTTGCTTTGCACTGCCTGCAACCGTGTATCTCCGGAAATGAAAACTTTCAAGTTATTTTTTAGGAGGTTCAAATTGCTACAAAAAATGTTTTTGATAATCGGCCTGCTCGCTTTTTCCAGTTCTATCACTATAACCAACTCCTATGCAGGGGATGCCAACCCGCTTATAAAAATACCCGGCGGAACCTTCAAATCAGGCCCTAAAGGCAAATCAGTCAATGTTGATGAATTTTACATCAATAAATTCGAAGTTACTAACAAAGAGTTTAAGAAATTCAAGAAGGATTTTAAATACCCGGCCGGTAAAGACGATCACCCGGTAGCCGAAATCACATATTTTGACGCCGAAGCTTATTGCAAATCGCTCGGACAAAGACTGCCGACACAGCTGGAGTGGGAAAAGGCCGCCCGTGGCACAGACGCCCGCACTTACCCGCATGGTAATGATTACGATCCTGAAAAGGCAAACACGTTCGACAGCGGAACGGGAGATACTGTTGCGGTAGGCAGTTACGAAGCCGGAAAAAGCCCTTACGGCGTAATGGATATGAGCGGCAACGTGGCTGAATGGGTCAACGGTTGGGGCGGCAAAGATAAAAAGTACCGCATCTTGATGGGCGGTTCTTTCTTTGATGACGACGTTAGAACAAAAACTCATTCACACAACTCAAGCATCCCCGATGATGTCCATCCATTCTACGGTTTCAGATGCGCCAAATAGCTCTTTAGAACCTAGAAGTTATTAAGAAAGGCTGACAGGATGAAATTGCGATACATCGGATATGTCCTGTCGGTCGGTCTGGCTGTAATATTTATCAGCCTTCCCGCCTGTTCACGTGAAGAAAAGCAACACAGCTATCTTGCAAAAAACAAATCGGGCTCTGTGGAGAAGAAACGCTTCACGCCGGAGGCAGAGGATATAACAACAGACGAGGCCGACGGGCTGAAGATAATCAAGGACGTTATAAACGTTACGTTCACATCAACCACCGACGAAGAGACCGTCAAAAAGCTTGTGGCGGAAGTAAATGGAAAAATCGTCGGGTACGATAAAGCAGTAAATTTCTATCAGATTCGGCTTCCCGGTGTTGATCTTAAAACGCTGGATGCAATCCGCTTCAAGCTTCTTGCCAAAAAAGAAGTGGAGACGGCCTCACGCGTACCCGTCTCCGTCCAGAAAAATTACTTCTACGTCAAGTAGCCGGTAATATCTCCATCTTCCGAAGAGTCATGCCTACATCGGCATTGTACCATTCCACCATACCGCTTAATGTCGGATCTATTTCCTGCAAAGCTTTGATAGTTTTCTTGGCTTGGTCGAATTTCACAACATCGGCCACTTCAATTTTAAAGTTGGTGTGCCCAGCATCATCCGCAGTTATTTCGTAAAGATCCCAGCTTGAGTCGATTGCTTTTATGGCATCGGCAAATTTATCCTCATTGGGATTACCGCCGCTTGAACAAGCATAGAACGACGTACAGGTTAGTGCGATCACCGCACCTAAAAATAAGCTCTTAACTATAATCCTCATTTCCTATCCTTTCACTTATCGTTTTCCATTAGGAAAGCAAGAATATCTTCCCTGTTCGCTTTTTTATCCATCGCCTTGATATGGGGCATCTGTTTTTTGTACAGCTTCTTCAACTCGGTTGCCACTGAGTCTCCGGATTTAACCATACCCTTGGGATCCTGCAACCACTTATGAAGCCACTCACCGGACCGTCTTTTCGTTACTCCCAGCAGACTCGGGCCAACCAAAGTGCCTTCCCCCAGTCTGTGGCAACTTTTGCATTTCCTCTTGAACAGTTTCTTGCCATTTCTGGCGTCTCCCGCCATAGCGATACCGGACGACAGGATAAGAACCGCTAGAACCAAAGATGCTTTTTTCATTTGCTTTCCTCTTATGTTGCAATCAGTCGAGTAGAACCGCCCTCAGGCCGACTCCCATGCCGCTCCAAGTGATTTTTCCCTTTTTAACACCGGGAAGCGCTTTAAGAACCGCCTCTCTGGACGCCTGGCTTTCCTTAATGCTTATCTTGGGGGCGCCGCTCCCGCCTTCGGAAGGCGGTACGTCAATATCAATCAACAGCCCCTTTTTAGCATCCATTACGAAGCTGGTTACCCGCCATTTACCCTTGCCGAGCGCTATCAGAGCCGCCTTAGCCTCTTCTACTCCCTCCTTGGGCAGGGTGGTAGCTTTCCGTGAAGCAAGAAGCGTCTGATAATTCTGTTTTACAGCGGCCAGAAGACGCTCATCGCCGGTAACGTCTTTATAGGTATACGACATATTGCCGGCAATATTGAAAAGAAAATCCTGCTCCTGGGGAGAAGCATCCGGCGACATCGCGTATTGCACAATGGCCTGCACTTCATCGGGAACCTCGTCCTTTCTGGTTTCTATAACCTTCTTCATTGCGGCCTGATCATGCTTGTTATAGGCCTGGATGAACGCGTTGCCAACACTAACAGCTTCTTCTTCCTGTTCCGCGAGAACTGGAGAACCCAGTAACAAGGCGATAAAAATAGCTACAAAACAGCTTTTCAATGTTGTAGTCGACATAAGGGGCTCTCCTCTCATAAATTAATTAGAAATAAAGGTCAAGTGTATTAAGTATATCACTACTCAATGCGATAACGTCTTGATTATCGCCTATTCTTGCGTACACCTGATTCCCCGCAGGTGTTTTACTTCCAACCGACAGGCTTAAAGGCACAGGGCTTTCCTCCGGCCAGATTAATAGTTTTATCGCGGGTGATACAAGCCCGAACTCCTGCAGTCTGCTCATGTCATTTGAAACAAAATCTTCTATTTTTTCTTGGGTAAGATCGCCTATGAAACGATTGAACATATTAAAGTCGATTTTTTCACCATCAACATTGTTTCTCCGCCACTCGCTATCCCGGTCCTTGACGAGCACGGTTGACTTAGCTTTCCTCCTTATTTCAACCCTTTTAAGCTCGGCTGCATCAAGGAAGAACAGATCCCTGCTCCTTAAATCATTTGGATGATGAGGGATAGCATCTATAATCTTATCTTCCAGCAGGAAAACGTTATTGCGATCAGACATGGAAACGAAATATCCCCGCTTTGCAGGGCTTCTGTTCCCTATATTTATCGTAACTGTGGGGGAAGAATCGCCGCTCAACCAGCAAAGAAGCTGAATTTTGGGCTTATCCAGACCGTATTGCGCGAGGTTATCTTTAGTTTCCGCTATAAACTCCTTTACCTCGGCATTTTTAAATTTGCCCAACAGTTCAAATACTTTCACATGGTTGGCGCGGGCGCGAATCGGTTTTTCAATGACCCATCTGCCGTCCATTGGAAGTTTGAAAGTTATGCTTGTATCCGGCCTCTTTATCACCATCTGGTCTATCATGATTGGATTAAGGCGCAGAACGGTTTTATCCCGGAAATAGCGGACATCATGATCGGCTTGAGCCCTCGCGTCCGCCAGAACCCTGTAAACAGGTTTTTGCCCTTCCAGCATGGCGAAAGCCACGCCTTTCGTGGGGGCCCTGTCGCCGAAAATGATGGTGTGGGGCGTAAGCGCCTTGCCCACTTTCAGCGTTACGAACAGTGAAGGCTTAGCAAGACCGAACTCGACTAGCCTTTCCGGTGTTGGATCCTGATCCATCACGTAATCGGCGTCGTTTCTCGAATCGGTAACATATCCAAGAAATTTCTCAATCGCCTCATCGTCGGCTTTAACCTCGATAGGTTTTATGATTTTCCACCCTTTTTCCCACCGCTCAAACTCTATAACACGGTCCCCTTTTTTTAGGACAACGGACAGCACCTCAATAGGAGTGAAAGGCAAAAGACGGGTAGCCTCGTCTTTTCTTTTTTCTTCCACCCGTGTATGTTCCTTATCAAGATAGGAATAGCCCCCTATCGCGACCAGAATTATTATCCATATGAAAGTTTTCTTTATATATCTCATGAAACATTCCAGCGTCCCGGCTTAAACGGAACTTTTATCTGAACCACCTTCGCCTGCTGTAGATACCGATTCCGGCAAGAAGCACCATGGAAGGAAGCATGACGACGGGAATCCAGAAAATAGCCCGCGCCTGCGAAGCGGTAAGAACGACAGGTGAAACATTGCTCGCTTTTGCCCGCACGGCGATAAGATTCGCCTCTTCCGCCAGCCAGTTTATGGTGTTCAAAAAGAAATCGCCGTTTCCGGCAAGGTTGATATTGGTATTGTTGGCGAAGTCGGAATCTCCAACAAGAATGAACTTGCCGAATTTTTTCTGTTTGTTGCCTTCTTTGTCCACAACCTCTTTCACGGGAATAGTGGTAACGGCCATCACCGGCACAGGGCCGCGCTTTTCCCGTTCCTCGTTGTATTCCGCCTGCCCGGATTCAAGCTGTTTTTTATCTATTTCAGTCCATGAGTTAGGGCCGGTAAGCGCCAGCTGATAACGCCCTTTAGTCAGGTCCTCATCGATATAAACGGAGTTTGCCATCGGATAATATGTCGCCAGCGTAAAATCCTTCGTAAGGGGATGCTTTTTGTTATAGGAATAGACAACCGGAGTCAGGTAGTTGCCTCCGTAAATCTGGCTTTGCTGATCGATTATTACATCCGTCTGCAGTTTGAACCCTTTAGCTTCAAGCCACCTTTGATATTCGGGCGGATGGCCGGGGTCTACCATGGCCAGAATCGCGCCGCCGCGTTTGTAATACCTGTCAAGCTTGTCCAGCTCGGCTTTCGTAGGACTGGCCTTCGGGCTTGCAAGCACTACAACCGAAGCGTCAGCAGGCACTTCATCCTCCCGCAAAAGCAGAAGTTCTTTAACGATATAGTTTTCATTTTTCACGGCATCCACCGCTGCTTTGTAACCGTTCTTTTTAATGGAGCTTATATCTTTTTCGCCGTGACCTTTAACAAAGTAAACAGTTTTTATGGTTTTGCTAAGCAGTCTTATCAGACCATTCGTAAGCTTTTCTTCTTTTTCCCGGCCGATTTTAATCTGCTTTCCTTCGCTCAAAAGAAGGATAATCCGATATTCGGAAACACCGTATTTGGAGGCAAGGCCTGGTTTGCGATCCGGGTCTATAAACGTAAACTCAAAGTTATCCGAATGAGTGGCATATTCTTCAAGCAGGTCGCGGGCAAGCTGGCGCTGTTTGGCGTGAATGGTGCCGCTTTCACTTCTGTAAAAAGCTATCGCCTTAACCGGGTGTTCCAGCGATTTCAGTATTTTCAGCGTCTGAGAAGAAAGGGTGAACCTTCCCGCGCGGGTGAGATCGTACCGTGTTTTGTGGGCGTTGGCCAGAAAGCCCGTAAAGATTATAACGCCGACGAAAACTACGATCATCATCACCATATTGAATCCGTACCTGGTGCTTTTGGTGAAAAAAGTTTTTTTAATTTCATTGAAGCGGGTGTAAAGAATAAACATAACAAGCAGAATACCCACCCACGAAAAACCGGCCGCCACAAGGCTCAAAGAGCCGGAGATGGCGTAAACGCTTACGCCAATCCCGATAAGCACGAAGCCGACAAACGCGATAATAATAGACAGAGAAAATTTCATATCAGCCTCTCCAGCGCTTGGATTCAAGCGAACGGTTGCTAAGGAATACAAAGAAGATGATAAAAAGCAGGTAATAGCTTAGATCCGAAGAGTCGATTACACCCTTCACGAAAGTCCGTATATGGTAGTTGAAGGAAAGATATTCAAGCACTCTTCCTATCGTCTCCCCTGCCAGACCCGCCGAGTAACTTATTATGTAGAAAACAAGAAGGCACGAGAAAGTCAGCACCGCCGCGACGACCTGATTCTCCGTAAGCGTTGACATGAAAATACCAAGAGAAATGAACGCGGCGCCCATAAGAAAAAGGCCGGCATAACCGGCGATTATGACGCCCCATTCAGGATCGCCGAAAACTTCCACGAGAATTATCGATGGAAACGTAAGGGCAAGCATTATGGCAAATATTCCCATGCACCCGGCGAACTTCCCCATAATGGCTTCCATATCCGTTACCGGGTACGTGAGCAGAAGCTCTATGGTGCCGGTTTTCTTTTCCTCGGAGAAAGAACGCATGGTAAGCATCGGCAACAGTATCAGCATTACGCCGCTCAGGGTGCCGATGAGCGGGCGAATTACGGATTCCGTAACGTTCAGGGCTCCGTACTGTTTAACGAGCATCGGGTTCGTCTGCGCCTGAAAACTTAAAGTGCTGAACCCCGCGAAAATATTATAAAAATAATAGCCCGAAAGAACGGTGAAAATGGTTATTACCACAAACGCTATCGGCGAGTTGAAGTAGGAGCGAAACTCCTTCACGAAAAGACACCAGAAATTCCTCATACGTGCACCTCTTCATCCGTAACAATTTTGATGAAAATATCTTCAAGGCTCATTTTTGCGGGTGTCAATTCATAAAGATCCCATTTCTGTTCCGAAGCCAGCCGCGGTATAAGGTGGGCTCCGTCAAAGCCGTCAACGAATTCCACTGTGTAACTGTTTGTCCCCGAAGCGGCGCTTCCTTTGAAATCTACGCTGTGCACCCCGCCTATTTTCTTCAGCCCTTCCAACACCAAATCTTTCGGCCCGGCTATTTTGGCCTGAACTCTTGCTACGGAGTGAAGCTGGCTCATAAGATTATCGGGCGTATCCATGGCCTTTATCCGGCCTTCGTCTATTATGATTATCCGTTCGCAAAGCATGCTTACTTCCGGCAAAATATGAGAACTGAGAATAATCGTTCTCTCGCCGCCAAGCCCCCGGATAAGAGAGCGGATTTCTATAATCTGTCGGGGGTCAAGACCAATGGTCGGCTCGTCAAGTATGAGCACTTCA
Source organism: Nitrospirota bacterium (assembly GCA_024275775.1). GTDB lineage: Bacteria > Nitrospinota_A > UBA7883 > JACRGQ01 > JACRGQ01 > JAJRYM01. Next base: position 5,886 of record JAJRYM010000007.1, on the reverse strand, counting down.
GGATCGTTTATGAGGGCCTGCGCCAACCCGACGCGCTGGCGGTACCCTTTCGAGAGTTCGCCAACAAACTTGTGGGCCATGTGGGTTAAGCCGACCTTCTCCATCATTTCACCCACGCGGGAGTTAATCTGTTTTCTGGGGAGTCCTTTAAGGCCGGCCACGAACTTGAGATACACCGGCACCTGCATATCGGTATAAAGAGGCACCGATTCAGGAAGGTAGCCGATCTTACGCCTGACGTTAAGGGAGTCTTCAAAAACGTCGTATCCGGCCACGGAAGCCTTGCCGCTGGTCGCCGGCATGAAGCAGGTAAGAATTCGCATGGTAGTTGTCTTTCCCGCGCCGTTCGGACCCAGGAAGCCTATAATTTCCCCTTTTGCGACGTTGAATGATATGTCGTTTATCCCTCTGGCCTGGCCATAGGTTTTTGTAAGGTTTTCAACATTTATCACGGTTACTGTTTTCCCTCCTCACGGGGTTCTATATGCCTTGAACAACCACGGCTGACAAGACGAAAGCATAAGACTGGAATTATAGGCAAAAAAGAGGCCAAAAAGAAATAAAAAAAGGCTCCCCCTCCTCCATGGAGGGAGAGCCCTTAGAAACTAACGCTTAAAAGCGGTTACTTGGTGTCTATCGCCCAGTCGCCCATTGCGGCCGCACCGGCATCACCGGAGTGACCAGAGGTCTTGGCACTAACACCTACGCGCTCGGAAGCGAGACGACCGCCGCCGATTGAGCTGTATCCGCCAACCTGGCCGCCACCGCGACCAGCCATGACGCCTTCAAGCTCGAGTTCCTCGTTGATGTCCTGGAAAGCCTGGCTGTCTTTCGCGTTGGCCGAAGTAACATCGTCCGGATCCGGCTCATACTTGGGAGTAGCAAGAGTTCTGATGAACGCTATAACATTCCATATATCCTGATCCTGAATAATGTTGCCCCAAGGAGGCATTGCCTCGGAAAGATTCCTTGCAACACCGCCGCCCTTGATAACAGTAAACAACTGCAGGTTGGAGATGTAGTTGGCGTACTCGCCGTTGGTCAGGTTTCTAGGCCGGGGATCCAGTTTGGCCGCTGTCGGGCCGTTGCCTTTGCCTGTCCAGCCGTGGCAATGGATGCAGTAGAAGGAGAACCAGTGAGCGCCCTGATCCGGATCGGCACCCTTTACAGGAGTTTCGCCGTTGCCGTAGTCAGGCCTCGTGATGTTGTTCCACTGGTTAACCCACTCGTTGTAGTTGGCGCCCAGCTGTGATTCGCCATGGCCTCGGAACCATACTTCCGTTACGCCGGACTCTTTGGTCCAACCGGAGTAAGTTTCGCCAAGCTGGCCGGTCCATTTAGATTTGAAGCGTCTTTTCATCTTTTTGGCAAACGGTGTTTTGAGGTTGGCCACAATCTTGCCGCCGCCGAGAGCCGCCGGAAGGTCCGCGCCGATTCTGTCTGGTGAACTCGCAACCTTACCAACGCCTGTCAGGTAATCGAATCCTGCAACGCCGTATGTCGAAGTACCGGAACCTTTCTTTTTCGCATGTGTCTTTTTATCGAAAGTCTCGATATTGGCTTCGTCAGCTTCCTGACCGAATGCCTGACGGGCTTTATCCGCCTCTGACACGGAAAGATCACCGGCCTTTTTGGCCTTATCCAGCTCTGCGGCTGATTTTTTCTTCCTGGCATCGGCATTTGTCGTCATACCGACGCAAACGAACGCTACTGCCAGAAAGGCAATGAAAAGATGTTTGAAAGATATTTTCATACTCCCCCCTTAAGAAAAATGGTTAAAAAATGAATAAACTACATTCATGATGGCGCAATAAAGAGCAACGCCTGTACCTAATCAACAGAAAAAATCAGGCTTAAATAAGTGTAACATTAAGGATACGATTACACTCTCGGAATAGGCCGATTTTCCAGTAAAAAAATGTGGGGAGCAGTGAAAATAACAAATTTTGTCATTAGTGATTTATTTACAACTACCAAAAAACTAAAGACATCACATCAAAACGATGCATCGAAACGTTGTTTCATGTTAACATTTCATTCAGATTGCGAGAGAATGAGGTTGTCGCGCAAGATACCGTAACAATTAAGTTACTACGGCTTCATTCAAAAAATGATATCGAGCCCGCATCGGAAAGACATCCGCCGAAATACCAGCTCGTGTCATCTGAGTATACGCGCAAATTGTCCCCCTCCCGTATTTTTGACAAGATACAATCATACCGGGCTTTTTTAGCAGAGCGACCGTCAAACTTCGGAGCGGCCGCCTTATTTTTATATACGACCTCTACAACTCCATAAATGTTATTCGCCACTTCATATTCGGCGTTTACAGGGTCATCAGATAAAGTGGGCGGTGTCTTGATGCTTACGATGGAAAACTCCGAAGAAGCGGGGAAAAGCTGTTTTTCATAATAAAGTTCTCCCGACTCGCGCCCCGTATCCGCCATTTTCCACAACGCTTTTTTCTGTTCGAAATTTTCTTTAAGCATCTGATCCACATTGCCTACGGTAGTGGAGCCAAGATATTTTATTTGGCGGGCCGTTAGCTTGTTAATCTTGTAAACGGTATCAAAGTCCCCCTTCTGTGTCGCTTCAATATAGCTTTTAAGAATTTTTTCAGGGTGGCCGGGAATCTTTTGCGAGCAGGAGGCAAGCAGGAACCCGCAAAGCGCCCCCAAAAGGATTTGCCGAAAACTACCAGACAACCTGGGGCTCATACCAGTGCCTCATCATCCATCGTTCATCAAGCAGTACGGGGTTGCGATGCGTATCCTTGTAGCTAACCGGCGGTATTCCCATGCGGTGCCCTTTGGACCTGTTGTGACAGCTGTTACAGCCCATCCACGGCGATTTCACACTGCCCCACAAAAGGCCGGCAATTAACAGAGCGGCAATCGTAACGCCGGCTCCCGCGTATAAAACTTTCATTAATTTTAACCTTTTTGCAGGCATTCCAAGAAGCGCGGTTTTTGGTTTTCTTTTGTTGACGAAAGGAAGGGCAAAAAGGACCGCAAAAAGAATAAACGGTATCCAGAAAAGATAAATCGGCCAGTGCTTTGGGAAAAAATACCAGAATGGGAGAAGAAACGTCACGAAATACCATTCAGGCGCCGGTATGTACTGCCCGTCCATGGGGTACGGTATAATTTCCGGGTCCTGCGTAGGCATCGGGTAAACCAGGCTCAAAGCGACTATCGCAATTATAAGCGGCATGAAAGCGAACACCTGGCGTATGAGAAAATCCCGGAACCCTCTCTTTCTGAACCGGCTGATGCAATGAATCTCCAGAAGAATAAAGGTAATAACAGGAAGCGCTATATCGTGGATAACAAAATTTCTTGTCGGAGTATAAGTCTCCATAAAAAATTCATAAAGCCAATCGCCGATTATCGGAACATTCAAAAGCCAGTTGTTGAACATTTCCATCATCCAGTAGCCTTTCCACTCCCACGGCAGGATGGTGCCGCTTATAAGAAAAGCCGCCGTTACGATTGACAACAACATTCCGGTTATCCAGTTCCACTTACGGCCGCCCTGATAGTCCCTTCTCATGTAACCGCGCAATAGATGGAAAAAGACCGCCGCGGCCAGGATAAAAGCTCCGTACCTGTGGATATTGCGGGTAAAAGCTCCAAGAAAAGCTTCGTTGTTAAAGAACTGAACAGTCAGATAGGTTCTTTCAAGCGCCGGCTCATAATAGAAAATCATGTAAAGGCCGGTTAGGAACTGGCTTAAAAGCAGAACAAACGCGCCGCCACCGAAATAGTGGCGCCAGGTTAATTTTTTTGGCCTGATTCGTTCCCAAAAAGTAATATCATCCGCAGGTTGTTTCCTAGCCACGACCGCCTCCAAAGTTATTCATAATGGAGTAAATAAAATTGTGAAAATAAGTAAAGCAGACTCCATTGTACGAGGCAATGACTTTTATCAAACCTTGAAAATGGATTCGCCCGGCGGAGAAGCCGGGCGGATAATTAACGCGGGGCGGGTCTCTTAGAAGAGAGGGTGCATCGCCTTATCGAACCAGAACCGTTTCTGCTCTCTGCCGGAGGTGCCGACAAGTTTCCATTTTCCGTTTTCTTTGGCAAGAATATGATCGCTGTTGGTCCAGTTATCGATTGTGATGAGGTTCCTCTCATTAGCAGGATTCCCCACCAGAAGACCACTGCACCTGATAATCATTACAGGACTTTTCGCTTTACTGATAAAACGCATGTTGTGAATCGTGGCCATTAAATCGAACTGCGCGAAAAGCCTTTTCCAGACAGTTTCGACCTCCTTTTTCGTCCGGTCTCCATTCGAGTAGCTGTCGGAATAAAGAGACATTAGGGTGGTAAGGTCTTCGTGCTCAATCGCCTTTTCGGCGCTATCGAAAAAGCTGACGACTGACTGGTAGGTCTCTTCTCCGATTTTTTTGCGATCCTTGGGGTCTATATTAATCGTAAAATATTCCGAGAACTCCTCGTCGTTCGCTGCGGCCGCTTTGGCAACCGGCGCCATGTAACTTACAAGAAAACCGACAAGAAGAAGGATGGCCGGTATCATCAGGCCGCTTTTACCCTCTAGCCTGTTTTTCAAACTGAACATAATCCTCACTCCTTCATAAAAACGTTAAGCCCGGATGCGCATTTTCAACGCATTCAACTCAAGCCGTAAATTACAGTCGGGCGGCCTTACTGAACTGCCGCCCGCCGTTTTCTTCCTGCCTTCTATTCTACCCTTTTGAGCTCTTCATTAAAGAAAAAAGGGTATTATTTCGGCCCCTCGCACTTACACATTCCGCGCAGGTGCTTGACCATATCCTGTATTTCAGCCTCTGTCAGAATCTTCTTAAAGGAAGGCATCTGAGCCGATTTGCCCACAGCGACTCCGCCGTCTCTTATGGCAAGCGCAATTCCGTCGTCCTTAAGCGCGCCCATATCCTTTGCGCTTACATGGTTCCTCGGCTGAACGGCTAAGGCCGGGGCGTTTATCCCCTTGCCGACTCCGGCTAAGCCGTGACACTGAACACAGTAGAGACCATAGTTATCGGACGCCGATTCAGCCCTCGCGTTATCAGCGGTGGCGGCCAAAGTCAAAGCCGCCACAAAGAATCCGACGGCCATCAATTTCGTTATTACTTTTATGCGCATTTCCCACACTCCCTTATTTGAACGAGGCAAGATAGTTAACCATTAGCTTCATTGTCTTCTCGTCATAATCGCCGGAAGCCATCCAGATTTTCGGATCCCAATGCTGTGGGTTCTGGATGAAACTATACATCCAGTCCGGGTTTAGACGAGCCCCGATACCTTCGAAAGTCGGGCATGAAACGCCGCCTCCCCTTTTTGGTAAAGTATGGCAGGCATTGCACGGCTGTTTTTTGGTAAGAAGCATTCTGGCTCTTGCCTTGGAAAATTTACCCGTCTTAAAACCGGTTTTCATACTCGCATCTTTGAGCGTCATAAGATAGTCGGCAACGGCGCCCGCATCGCCGGCGCTGAGCTTTGAAGCGCATTTAGGAGGAGTAACAATCACATCCTGCTGAGAAGCGTCTGTCTTTATGTTGTTAGCGTAAACTGTTCCAGCAGGCCTGATTACTGTCGGGCTCTGAAGGAAACCTACCAGCCAGTCCTTGTTGAACTTGCTTCCCGCGTAAAAAAGGTCTGGAGCCTTTCTTTTTAAAACTTCGGCGATAGTCGTTACCGCCGGCCCCTGCAGTTTGTGGCAACTGCCACACTTGTTTGCCTCAACCAGCGCTTTGCCGTCAGCAGCCCAAGCCGGCGCCGTAAACATCGCCATTACCGCAAGGCCAAAAGCAAATGCAAATTTTTTCATTCTGTAGCCCCCTTAAAAAGTTTCCGTTATGATTTCTTTCTTAATGCCGCCGAGAACAGGAACTGCCCC
>JAJRYM010000128.1 GCA_024275775.1 Nitrospirota bacterium | reverse complement strand
CGTTTCACCTGCGCCGGTTTCATGTTGTCCAGCATGAGGATTTCCGCCCCCGCCGAAAGCCCTTCCAGAACTTCGGCGCGGTTTCTAACTTCGAGCAGAACCGGCTTTCGGTTTTTTTTCTTTACCCGCCTTACCGCCTCCGCTATGCCGCCCGCCGACGCGACATGATTTTCCTTGATAAGCGGAGCGTCCGAAAGAGAGAACCGGTGATTTTTTCCGCCCCCGCAGGTTACGGCATATTTTTCCAGAAAACGCATATTGGGCGTGGTCTTGCGGGTATCGAGAATCATCGCGCCGGTGCCTTCCGCCTCGGCTGTAAACCGCGCGGTGAGCGTAGCTATTCCGCACATGCGCTGAAGATAGTTGAGCGCCACCCGCTCGGCTTTTAATATTGCACGGCTCTTGCCTCTGATATGTATAACCTCACTGCCGTTCCCCGCTCTGTCGCCATCACGCGCGGAAAAGGTAACCTTCGTTTTTTCGTCAACGATTTTCATCACCGCGCCGAAAACCTGAAGTCCCGCGAGGAACATATCCTCCTTAGCTTTCACAACCGCGCGCGATACGGAATCAGCCGGCACGCACGCCTCCGATGTAATGTCGGCGCGCGGGCAGTCTTCCTCAAGCGCCCGTTCGATATCGGGGCGGATTTTCGCCAGCATCGACCTGCTAATCATTTTTTTCGAGAGTAAGAGCAACGGCGGTTTCATCGCAGTCAGGGAACTTGTGGCACCGAACGCAGTCGTTCCAAATCTTGTGCGGAAGCGTCTGCTTGTCGATAATATGGAAGCCGCGCCTGGTAAAAAAATCCGTCACGTAGGTAAGTACGAAAACCTCGCTTACGCCTATGCGCCGGGCTTCTTCCAGGCTCCGTTTTAGAAGGGACGCGCCGATGCCGCGCCTTTCGCGCCGTTTATCGACAACCAGCGAGCGTATCTCCGCAAGTTCTTCCCAGACGACGTGAAGCGCCACCGCGCCGATTAATTCACCGTCCTCCTCGAATACAAGAAAATCGCGTATCTGTTCGTATATGTCGTTGAGCGGGCGGTGGAGCATTTTACCTTCGTCCGCCCAGACTTTTATGAGCGACTGTATCTTCCGCGCGTCCGATATTTTAGCGGTTCTAATCATCTTCGCATCATTACGCAAAGTATATTCTTTCGCAACCGAAAATGGGAAAAGCCTTATATTGACCTAGGAAATATGTAACAGCTTGGGAGCTAAAATCGGCCTCTTATAATCATATCGTCATATTCCCGAATGCTTTACTTGGTTTGCGCGCCGCCGGGCGCCAAAAAAATCAAACGACCAAAAAGCCGAATAACCGGCTCACTCTCCCCCGCGAACGCACCTGACATAGCTACTGCTCGACTTGTCGTAGTGACTGACGTTGCCATAGGAGAAATCCAGGTACCAAGCGTAGGAAGTGCTGTTCGCGCGGAGAGAAGCCGACCAGTAGCTCGACGAAACGGTAGCAGGAAAGAAGGCGCTGTCTATCGAGGGATTGTAGGCTGTACCGCCCACCAACGACTCCAATTCCTTTATCTCCGGCAGACGCCAGTCGGTATGATCGGCCAATGAAAGCGACTTGCAGTAGGTTATCGCCGCCTCCCATGCGGTGGCTCTCGCCGTACCACTGCAGGTGGCGTTGTTCGCCTGCCCTTTACTGCACTTCTGCCACATTATTTTAGTCGTATTATCCGTTACAGTACCGTCGCCGTTATCGGTGAAGCTTGCGGCGAACGCCTGACCAAAAGAAAGCAGAACCGCCAATGAAATTAAAACAGGTAGCCACACAGCTTCGCGTCTCTTTGTGACATTACTCCTCATACTGTTTCTCCTTTAAACAAAAGCGTTTCGGTTATCACCAGCCGTTTTAATGGTAAATGATAACAGCCAACCTCCGCCACAACTATGTGCGGCAGGCGCGAGCGCAAAAATCTGCGCTTAACGCCCTGAAGCATTTTTACGGGTAATCCGACCTATTCGCCAAAACTTTTATGAGCGACTGGATCTTCCGCGCGTCCGATATTTTAGCGGTTCTAATCATCTTCGCATCATTACGCAAAGTATATTCTTTCGCAACCGAAAATAGGAAAAGCCTGTTTAATTACCGGAAAGTTAATGTACTATAACCTCATGAAAAAAAGCGAAATACTTCGGTTGTATAAAAATTATGTCGCGCCGAACTACGGGCGGATGCCATTGGCTATAGTCGAGGGAAGCGGATGCAAAGTGCGCGACGCGGACGGCAAGGAATATCTCGATTTCGTAAGCGGCATAGCGGTAAACCTGCTGGGGCATTCTCCGGCGCCGGTGGCGGAAGCTCTCGTCGAGCAGGCTCGCCGGCTCGTTCACACCTCGAACCTTTTTTATACTGTCCCGCAGGGGGAGCTGGCGCGCGAACTGGTGCGCCTTTCTTTTCCTTCGCAGGCGCTGTTCGTCAACTCCGGCGCGGAGGCCATCGAATCGGCCATCAAGCTGGCGCGCAAATATCATCACGATAAAAAGAACGGGCGGTTCGAGATAATCGCCATGGAAAATTCTTTTCACGGGCGGACGATGGGCGCGCTTTCGGCTACGGGGCAGAAAAAATACCATAAAGGGTTCGCGCCTCTTCTTCGTGGTTTCCGGCACGTTCCGTTCGGCGATATCGGCGCGGTGCGGAAATCTGTTTCAAAGAAAACCGCCGCGATACTCGTCGAACCGGTTCAGGGAGAAGGCGGAATAGTTCCGGCCCCCGCCGGTTATCTTCGGGCGTTGCGGGAGCTGTGCGACAAGCACGGCATTCTGCTGATATACGATGAAGTGCAGACCGGAATGGGGCGCACCGGCAAATGGTTCGCGTGGCAGAACTACGGAGTGCGCCCGGATATCATGACGCTCGCCAAAGGGCTCGCGGGCGGATTCCCTATAGGGGCGATGCTGGCACGGCGCGACGTGATGGCGGCGTTCGGCCCCGGTACACACGCATCGACGTTCGGCGGAGGGCCGCTGGCGTGCGCTTCCGCTCTGGCGGTAATCAAAACCGTAAAACAGAAAAACCTCCTGCAAAACGTAAAGAAGATTTCAAAAGAAAGCGAACGTCTGCTTAACGGGCTAAAGAAAAAATTCGCGCAGATACGGGATATCCGGTGCGTCGGGCTGATGATAGGAATAGACCTCGAAGTGCCGGGCGGTAAGATAGTGGCGGACTGCCTTGAGGAAGGGATGATAATCAACTGCACGCACGATACGGTGTTGCGGTTCCTTCCTCCGCTGAACGTGAAAATTTCCGAAATTAAAAAAGGGATAAAAATATTGGAGAAGGTGCTGTGCCGAAACATTTCCTGACGCTGGGCGATTTAACGCCGGCCGAGGTTGAAAGCCTTGTCAATGAAGCGTTGCGCCTCAAGAAGAGTCCGAGCGACGAAAAACCGCTTGAGGGCAAAAGCGTGGCGATACTTTTCGCCAAAAGCTCCACGCGGACTCGCTTGGCGTTCGAGGTCGGCATTTATCAGCTTGGCGGGTTCCCGATTTTTCTCGACCACGCAACTCTTCAGGTTGGCCGGGGCGAGACGCTGGCGGATACGGCGCGGGTGATGTCGCGCTACGTTGACGGTCTCGTAGTGCGGACGTACGAGCAGTCGGTGCTGACGGAACTTGCCGAGGCGGCTTCGATACCTGTGATAAACGCGCTTACCAACAGCTACCACCCCACGCAGGCGGTGGCCGATTTCGCCACCCTGCTTGAAAAGAAAGGTTCACTCAAAGGTTTAAAGCTGGCCTATGTGGGCGACGGCAACAACGTGGCCCACTCGCTGTTGCTTGGCGGAGCGATGCTGGGCGTTGACGTGCATCTGGCGGCGCCTGAGGGATTCGAGCCGGACGGGGCGGTGGTCGAAAAGGCGAAATCTTTTTCCGCAGAATCGGGCGGCTCAATTACAATAACGGAAAGCCCGGAAGAGGCCGTGCGGTCTGCGGATGCAGTCTATACCGACGTATGGGTAAGCATGGGGCAGGAAGAAGAAACGGAAAAGAGAAGAAAAGCGTTCGGCGGTTTTATCGTTGACGAGGCAAAACTGAAACTCGCCAAACAGGACTGTCTCGTAATGCACTGCCTGCCGGCGCACCGTGGCGAAGAAATATCGGCGGGGGCGCTGGACGGCAAGCAGTCGGTAGTATGGGATCAGGCGGAATACAAACTGCACGCTCAGAAAGCGGTTTTGAAAATGGTGATGGGAGAGTAAGCGATGTCAAAAGTTGTTCTGGCATATTCGGGAGGGCTTGATACCTCGGTAATCCTCAAATGGCTGGAGGTTGAGCGCGGTTACGAAGTGATAGCGTACGCCGCCGATATCGGCCAGAAGGAGGAGCTTGGCGGCCTGCCCGAAAAGGCCTCCGCGACCGGCGCGGTAAAATGCGTGGTGAGCGATCTTCGGGAGGAGTTCGCGCGCGATTTCATTTTCCCGATGCTGAGGGCGGGGGCTGTTTACGAAGACAGATACTTGTTAGGGACATCCATCGCCCGCCCTCTGATAGCGAAAGAACAGGTGCGGATAGCGAAGGCGGAGGGAGCCGAAGCGGTCTCCCACGGCGCCACCGGCAAAGGGAATGACCAGGTTCGGTTCGAACTGACCTACGCCGCGCTCGCGCCGGAGCTTAAAGTTGTAGCGCCGTGGCGCGAGTGGGATATCCAGTCCCGCGCCGAGTTGATGGCGTTCGCAAAGAAATATGGAATACCGGTGCCGGTTACGGCGGCTAAACCGTACTCGTCCGACCGCAACCTTCTTCATATTTCGTTCGAGGGAGGAAAGCTGGAAGACCCGTGGAACGGGCCGGACGAGGATATGTTTCTACTATCCGTTTCACCCGAAAACGCGCCGGACAGTCCGGTGGAACTGGAAATCGGCTATGAAAACGGCAACCCTGTATCGGTTAACGGCGAAAACCTTTCACCGTACGATTTGATAGACAGGCTGAACCGGCTCGGCGGGGAAAACGGCATCGGGCGCGCCGATATCGTTGAAAACCGCATCACCGGCATGAAATCGCGCGGGGTGTATGAAACGCCCGGCGGGACGATTCTTCATGAAGCGCGCATAGCGCTGGAATCGATAACGACAGACGCGGAGGTGGCGACCGTCCGGCGGGAGCTTATGCCCCGGTACGCGGGCCTCGTGTACGAAGGAAACTGGTTTGCGCCGGAGCGGGAACTTCTGCAGAAACTTTTCGACGAAGCGGCCTCGCCGCTGACCGGCGTCGTCCGGCTGAAGCTGTATAAAGGCAACGTTACCGTAACCGGCCGGAAAGCCGATAAATCGCTTTACAGCCAAGAGGTAGCCAGCTTCGAGGAAGACGGCGGGTACGCCCACTCCGACGCGGAAGGATTTATACGGCTAAAAGGGCTTCGCCTGAAAATACGAAATCTGCTGAACAGATAGTCCTCATCTATTAACGCCCATGGCAGGGAGATACAAACGATGAAGTTCGAGTTTTTCATCGGCCTCCGCTACCTGATGGCCAAACGGAAGCAGACTTTTATCTCGCTTATCACGTGGATATCGGTAGGCGGGGTTACGCTAGGCGTGATGGCGCTCATAGTGGTTCTTTCCGTGATGACCGGCATGCAGAACGAACTGCGCGACAAGATACTCGGCACCTATTCCCACATCGTCATCATGCAGGCCGGGGGGGGAATGGAAGAATCGAAAGAAACGCTTGAAACGGTAATAACGCATCCCGGCGTAAAGGCGGCGGGATATTATATTTACAAGGAAGTTCTGGCATCGTCTTCCATCCGTTCGTCGGGCGCGATTCTGCGCGGGGTGGAGCCGAACAACGAAGCGCACGTAACGAGCATGGAAAAGTATATGCGCGCAGGCTCCATAAAGGATCTTGGAAAGATGTTCGACGAAGGAAAATTCAGACGGCCGGGCATAATACTTGGAGACGAGCTGGCCGCCAACCTCGGCGTGAACGTGGGAGACCAGATGAACATCCTCACCGCGCAGGGAAGGCGCACGGCCCTCGGCGTGATGCCGAAAATAAGGCGGTATCACGTGGCGGGCATATTCCATTCCGGGATGTACGAATACGATTCCGGGATGCTGTTGGTGTCGCTAAAGTCGGCGCAGGATTTCTTCGGCATGAACAATACTGTTACCGGAGTGGAAGTGAAGGTGGAAAAGATTTACCAGGCCGACCGGATAGCAAAGGAGCTGGACGAAAAGCTCGGCCCGCCGTTCTACGCGCGCGACTGGCAAAGCATGAACCGCAATCTTTTCGTAGCGCTCAAACTTGAAAAGGCGGCCATATTCGTAATCCTCGCGCTTGTAGTCATCGTGGCCGCGTTCAACATAGCCAGCACGATGATTATGGTAGTGATGAGCAAAGGGCGCGACATAGCAATCCTTCGAGCGATGGGCGCCACCCGCAGAACCATCATGCGGATATTTTTTATAGAAGGAACGATAATCGGGCTAAGCGGCACGATAATGGGCAACATCTTTGGGTTTGTATTCTGCGTCCTGCTGGAAAAATATCAGTTCATACGGCTTCCGGCCGATATCTATCCCGCCACGACGCTGGCGGTTGAGATGAGCGCCGGCGATTTCATGATGGTATCTTCCTGCGCCATCGTCATCACGCTGATTTCGGCCATCTATCCGGCATGGAACGCTTCCCGGACAGACCCCGTAGAAGCTCTTCGGTACGAGTAAATATCAGCCGAAGTATTCGAGCGGGTCTTCAAGGCCAGCCTCGGCGAACCCTTTTTGCCGAAGAATGCAGGAGTCGCACTTGCCGCACGGCTTGCCGTCCGCCGGACCGTAACAGCTTAAGGTTAGCGAGAAATCTACCCCAAGCTCCGTTCCCAGCCGAAAAATTTCCGCTTTTGTTTTATCGATAAGAGGCGTGTGGATTCTGATTTCGTTTCCTTCAACGCCCATCTTCGTGGCGAGCCGGGCCGTTTGCTCGAACGAGTCTATATATTCCGGCCTGCAGTCAGGATAACCGCTGTAATCAACGGCGTTCACGCCGATAAATATATGGCCGGTTCCGATGCTTTCGGCCCAGCCGAGCGCCAGCGAAAGAAAAATGGTGTTCCGCGCCGGAACGTAGGTTACCGGTATTTCGTCGGCCATATCCTCCTCCGACCGGCCTATCGGCACGTCTATATCATCGGTAAGCGCAGATTTTCCTATAGCCCGCAGGTCAACCTCAAGAATAAGATGGCGCGTACAGCTAAAACCGGCGGCCTGCTTTTTAGCCAGCTCCAGCTCCAGCCTATGGCGCTGGCCATAGTCGATGGTAAGGGCGTAGGTTTCAAATCCATTACGGACGGCGCAGGCCAGCGTGGTGGAGGAATCGGCCCCGCCCGACAGCAGAACGACCGCTTTTTTATTCATTCCTTACGATAACCTTTTCACGCGTGCCGCCGCGCCGTTCGATTCCGATGTTCAGTTTCGCAAGCGCGCGCGCCGTATTTTCCGGGAAATCCATCGGCTGATAATTTCTCGCGGATTTCATCGCCTCGATGACCGACATGGCCGACACGAGATCCGCGGCGACATCGACATCCGTCACCTCTCCCAGAAGATTGAGCCGATATCCGCCTTCTTCAGCCTGACGGGCGAAGTTTAAAAGCTCCGAACCTCCATCGAATATCGCCCGGAAATCCGGTTTCACATCCGCGCCGAGGCCGATAAGATACATCCCCCCCTCGCCTGCCGGACCGAGCACAACCTCGGAGCCGTTTTCGAGAAACTCAAACGCGCCATCTATAATGCGCGCTTGCAGTGCGGGTGAATCGCTTCCTATCATCACCGCCGGGCCGTATCTTTGCGCGTAGCGGAACGATTCCGCTATCCTCGCGTGGAAAGTTTCTGCCGACTGCGGAACAAGCTCGAACTTTTTTTGAGGGAAAAAGTTTTCGGCCATTTCCAGCATGATTTTTTCGCCTTCAACCGGCGTGTAATTAAGAATGATTCTTTCGGCGGCGCTTTTGCCCGCCACTGACATCACATCCTTTAGAAAAGCGGCGTAGAGTTCCGTTACCTCTTTCGCGCCGAGCGGAGCGGTTTCGACAAGCCTTGTTTTTACGAAACCTTCAATCGGCGTTTTCGCAAAAATTATGAGGACGCTCATCACCCAATCTGATTTTGAACGGAATCAAAAACGGATTTCAGGGCCTCATCCACTTTCGATATATCCGTGCCGCCCGCCTGCGCCATGTCCGGCCTTCCGCCGCCCCCGCCGCCGACGATAGCGGCGGCCTGTTTTGCAATCTTACCGGCATGAAGCCTGCCTGCGAGGTCTTTCGTTACTCCCGCCACAAGCACAACCTTCCCGTCCTCTACCGTAGCGGCAAGAACCACTCCGGAACCGAGCTTTGTTTTTGTCTCGTCCACCATAGACCGCAACGCCTCCGTATCCAGCCCATCGAACTTTCTGGCGGTAACTTTTATTCCGGCGATTTCTCTTTCTTCCACATCGGCGCCGCTCGCGCCTCTCGCTTTTTCCTGCCGGATTTTCTTAATCTG
>JAJRYM010000127.1 GCA_024275775.1 Nitrospirota bacterium | reverse complement strand
GAGATGAATGAAGCCGATAAGGTAACGAGCGGTTTTTGAAATCGGCAAAATAGGATGGCTACCGGATGGGGGAGGCCAGCGGTATCCGCCTTCGGCATAGGCTGTGCCCGTGGGGTTTAGCTCGCCGCCGGTTTCATCGATATGACAGGAAACGCAGACCTGGCCGGTTTTTTCGGCGTATTCGGGATGGGCGGCCGCCATTGCCGGAAACAGAAAAATTATCGCGCACAGAATCAGCAACCGGCGCGCTGTTTGTGAAAACGCGGCCGGCGATCGGAGCCTTCTCATTTATTTAGATTCGGCCTCAGAACGTTCGGTTTCATAACGTGGTCTATCATCATGCCCATCTGCTCGTCCGGCGTCATGTGCATTGCGGCGGATATCATTCCCTGCCCGGCAGGCTTGCGGGCGATTGAACGGATGTAATAGGCGAGGGAAATCATCTCGTCTTCGCTGAGCGTTTTGGAATACGCCGCCATTGGCGTGCCGTTAAGGCCGGTTGCGATTGTAAGGTATATCTCATCAAGTTCGTTGCCCCGCTTGAGCGTTTCTTCAATAAAATTTCTCGGCTTGATGGGAAGGCCTTTGTAGTCTTTCAGCTTGCCGGCTTTCTGGCCGTCGCCGCGTCCTTCGAAACCGTGGCATTCGTAACATTTAGCCTTTTCGTAAACTTTTTTGCCGAGCAGGATGCTACTGGGGATTGACCGGGTGGGGCCGGAAATGTTTACCGGTTTCGGCTGGTTTTCCTCAAAAAGGTCGGAGAGGGTTTTTATGTAATAGACCACCTGCCATGTTTCCGCCGGTCTCAGGGCAGGCCACGGCAACATCGCCGTGCCGTGCAGTCCTCTGCCGATAACCTTGAATAAATCGAGGTTGGTCGGAGCGGGGTCCAGCGTCGATTTCCATTTGAAAAAGCCGGACGTGAAATCCGCAGGCCTGGTTTTAAGTTCGTTAGCGCGCTTGCCTTTGCCGTCGCCTTTAATGCCGTGGCAGGCGATACACCGCATCTCGAAAATAGCCTTGCCGGCTTCAATCGAGTCGCCGTTTTCCGGCGGGGGCGGTGTTTCAAGGTCGAGGGAGAGGGTTTGCCCGTCCAGCCATTGCGCCATCAGCGTTACGCTTCCCATGCCGCCCATGCTTTTAGCCACAAGCGTAACGAAAAGCACCAGAAGTAGAAGAAGAATCACCACTCCCCCGCCCGCAAGCGCGTAAAC
Source organism: Nitrospirota bacterium (assembly GCA_024275775.1). GTDB lineage: Bacteria > Nitrospinota_A > UBA7883 > JACRGQ01 > JACRGQ01 > JAJRYM01. The sequence continues at coordinate 9,508 of JAJRYM010000127.1, read as the reverse complement.
TGCCACCTTGCTTTTTTTCTTCTGTTCCATGTTCCTTTCCAATGCCGCGCGGAACGGTTAGAGACGCCCACTTCAAGTGATTGCCGGCGCAAAGCCGCCAACCTGTTTTCCTTGATACTTTATTAGCAGGCTTTCCCGCGCTTTTCAACCGCCCGCCGCCGTGAAAAGCCTTCTGTGCGGTTAAAACATTCTGCTCTGACTGCGCAATATTGATATCTGTACCGATACGCTGTACAACAAGGCATGATACGAACCTTTAAACATCGCGGGTTAAAAAGACTTTATGAAGGTGGCGACCGGAGCCATCTGAACAGGGAGTAAGTTAATCGTATAGAAGACATTCTTGCAAGGTTGGATGTTGCCGTTGTTCCCTCGGATCTCGGTTTGCCCGGCTACGGTTTGCATCCGCTGAAAGGGAAATTAAAAAGCTTTTGGGCGGTTAAAGTTTCTGGAAACTGGCGAGTGACGTTTCGGTTTGAGGAAGGTCATGCCTTCGATGTCGACTATATTGATTATCATTAAGGAGATTTTGACATGGCTATGAAAAACCCTGTGCATCCGGGAGTGATTGTGCGAGAAGATTGTTTAAAACCGCTAAACGTATCTATTACCGAAGGGGCCAAGCGACTTGGTGTCGGGCGCCAGGCGTTATCCAATCTGGTAAACGAAAAGTCGTCTGTTTCTATCGAAATGGCGTACAGGCTTTCCAAGGCATTTGGCTCCACACCTGAAACGTGGCTCGGAATGCAGATGGCCTATGACCTTACTCACTCCAAAGACCTGGAGCGCAAGATCAGGGTTAAACGCATCGAGGTGGCATGAAGAGCTTCAGGTAGCCGAGGATATAAGCAGGATATTCCTATAGGAGAGAATGCGGGAAGGATTAAAGACGCATTGATTAACGATTCCGACTCTGGTGGCGCGAGTGCCGCATTGATTCGGATATCCATTCTAAGCCTCTATTAGTACCTTTTAATATTGTCTTGCAGGCACAGAGGAAAGCGGGGTGGTCGATCCCTCTGCCGTCGGGATTAACCGCCTCTCATGTTAGTGTTGACAAAAAGCGTTACTTAAACCAGAATTTCCATTCCAGAGTTCCCCGGTAGCTCAGCTGGCAGAGCGGGTGGCTGTTAACCACCTTGTCGGCGGTTCGAATCCGTCCCGGGGAGCCATTAATTATTCAATAAGATACTTCGTATATATTCTTCAGAGCGAATGTACGCAACGGTACTACTGCGGTTTTATGACCGACGCGGGGCGGCGGCTTTCTGAACACAATGATCCTGGTTTGATAGCGGCAAAAACCACCATTCGATACAAAGGGCCTTGGGAACTCGTCTGATACGCTTCAAGAAATATTTCATTCTTCAAACAACGTAGCGAGCAAATTAATGCTTGTGTATTACGTCAATATGACGTAATATCTCTGCGTGGACCAAGTCAATTTGTCTCTTGTATCAAAAACGCTGCGTAAAGTTCCGGTGCATATTGTGAAGAATCTTCAGCGTTGGGCAATGCAAGTTGAAAGCTTTGGAATTACAGAAACAAGAAAAATACCTGGTTATTATGACGAGCCTCTAAAAGGTAAAAGGTCTGGGCAACGTTCAGTGAGGCTATCCATAGTGAGGCTATCCATATCGTGGCGCGCGGTTTACGCTGAAAAGAAAAGCAACGAATGGAAAATAATTATTGTTGAGGAGATCAGTAAACATGACTATTAAAAAGTATGGCACCAAAGAACTTGAAAGAGACTACGGAGCGCTTACGTTTGGCGAGGCTCTCGAAAGTTACAGGCTTGGCGAGGGGCTGTCACAAAAAACTTTTGCGCAAAAGCTTGGAATATCTCAGTCGAGTCTTTGCGATCTGGAGAAGGGCAGGCGGATTCCCTCTGCCGGCAGGGCCTCGGCTGTTGCAAAAAAAATAAAAGAACCTGTAGCTTTTTGGGTACAACTTGCCATTCAGGATTCGTTACAGGAGCAGGATATTAAACTAAAAGTGCATGTCGCTTAACTTATTTCCTAGTAAATTTTATGAAAGGCAACGATTACTTTTGTGAGCGTTGCTTTGAGCTCCTTATCCCATAATCATCATTCAAGGTTTTGGGTCCAGTCGCTTGAATATCTAAAGCTACTTTTTATGGCTATCGGCTAAGATTATTGCCCATAATGCCTTTTCGAATACGGGAGATTGTCTATCAACTGGCGGCATGGAGAAGGTGCGGTGCTGTATAGTGGCGGTGTGGTTAATAAAGCCCATAATCCTGGTCGTGCGTGTTCTATGAAAAATAAGTTTGGGGAATTCGCTTAAAACCTGCTAATATTCCCTGATTAAGTTGAACGCCGGATTTTGGCTGAACTGACGTGTTCAGACCACCTCAGAATTTCTTTCCAAAATAAGGCATAAAGGGCGCGGCCTGTTTGGTTGGGCTTTGCGCCGGAACATTTTTTTTAGGATGAAAACGACACATGAACATTTTTGTAGGCAACCTTCCCTTCACGATTACGGAAACCGAACTTCGCGAACTTTTTGAGGAGTACGGCGCTCTGGAATCAGCCAAATTAATCACCGACCGCGAAAGCGGCCGTTCACGCGGATTCGGATTCGTAGAGATGGATAACGCCGATGCGGACGCGGCCATCAAGGCTCTTAATGGTAAAGAAATGGGCGGACGAAGCATAAAGGTCAACCAGGCCCAGCCCAAGAAAACCGGCTTCTCACGAGGCGGCGGCGGTGGCGGCGGCGGTTACAGATAAAAACCGCTCTTCTTACAATGGGTTCCCTTTTGCAAGGGAACCCGACTCAATTCTTTTTTTGAAAGCACAATATATGGAATCTTTTGACAAGCTGGGCCTCATTGAGCCCATCCTCCGCGCCCTGCGCAAGGCGCAATACGAAAAACCAACCCCGATACAGGCCGACGCCATACCTCCTCTTCTTGAGGGGCGCGATCTGATGGGAATAGCGCAGACAGGCACCGGCAAAACCGCCGCGTTCGCCATTCCAATGCTCCAGCGGTTCGCCGAAACCGACGTCCCGCCCGCAAGAAAATCTCCTCGCGCGCTTATTCTCACTCCTACGAGGGAACTGGCGAATCAGGTGAGCGCCAGCATTAAAACTTACGGCCGTTATTTGAATATTGTTTCCACCGCGGTTTACGGCGGAGTAAGCATCATCCCGCAGGCCCGGACGCTCGCTCGCGGAGTGGATATTCTGGTCGCCACGCCGGGCAGACTGCTCGACCTGATGAACCAGAACATGCTGTATCTGGACAGCCTTGAAGTGTTCGTTCTCGACGAGGCCGACAGAATGCTGGATATGGGTTTCATTAACGATATAAAGAGAATAATCGCCGCGCTTCCGGTCAAAAAGCAGTCGCTTTTCTTTTCGGCCACAATGCCAGTAGCCGCATCGAGGCTTGCCGGAAGTCTGCTGAAAAATCCGGCGCAGGTAAAAATAAATCCGCTTGCCACAACCGCCGAGAAGGTGGAGCAGAAGGTTCTGTTCGTGGACAGGAAGGACAAGGAAGCGCTACTGCTTTCGCTTCTTGAGGATTCTTCGATTTACCGGGCGCTTGTTTTTACGCGCACAAAACACAGAGCAAACAACATCGCCAAAAAGCTGAATAGCAACAGAGTGAACGCCGATGCCATTCACGGCAACAAATCTCAGGGCGCCCGCATGCAGGCGTTAAGGAATTTCAGCGCCGGCAAAACGCGCGTTCTGGTGGCTACTGATGTGGCGTCCCGCGGAATAGACGTTCGGGGAATCACGCATGTCATAAACTTCGAGATGCCCAACGAGCCGGAAAGTTACGTTCACAGGATAGGCCGCACCGCCCGCGCGGGAGCCTCCGGAGAAGCGATTTCCTTTTGCGACGGCGATGAACGGTCGTATCTGTGCGACATCGAAAGAACTATTAAAGCCAGCATTCCGATAGACGAAGAGCATCCGTACCATTCAAAGCATGCGGCTTCGTCCAGGCCGAGCGGCAACGTACCGGCGAAACGCAGGAACTTCAGGCCGAGACGCCGGCAGTTCCGCTCACCGGCCGGCAGGTAAACTAAAAGGGGACGCTCCGCCCCCGCCGATTAGTGGCAGGGGACTGGGAAACCAGTCCCCGATACGTTTCTCCAGAAACTTCGTCTGGATATCCAGCCTTAATAAAGGCGAATCTACATTTATTTTTTATCTTGACTTGCCTTGTCGCCCCCGATACTCTACTATTCGATTAATTAATAGAATAGTAGAATTAAGGACGGGAGATTATGAACAGGAACAGGCTCTTCAAGGATGCTGTATACGAGCAGTTCGCGCGCATGGGGAAAGGGCTTTCCAGTCCCAAACGGTTGGAACTGCTAGACCTTCTCTGCCAAGGGCCGCGAACCGTGGAAATACTTGCCGGAGAAGCCTGCATTACCGTGGGCAACGCTTCACGGCATCTCCAGGTTTTGAGAAGCGGCGGGCTTGTGGAGAGCAGGAAGGACGGCCTCTACGTAACCTACAGAATCGCGGATGAAGCGGTCTGCGATTTTTTCCGGAACCTGCGTTTTCTGGCCGAGGCGCGCCTTGCCGAGGTGGGGCGAATCACGCGCAGATTCATGGGCAATCGCGAAGGTTTTGCGCCGGTGGATCGCGGCGCACTGCTGAAGCGCGTCCGTAGCGGAAAGGTAATGGTCATCGATGTCAGGCCGCGCGAGGAATACCGCGCAGGCCATATTTCCGGCGCCGTTTCCGTACCCTTGAAGGAATTGGAATCCCGTTTATCCGATCTGCCGATGGATCAGGAAATCGTTGCCTACTGCCGGGGCCCTTACTGTATTCTCGCCATCGAGGCGGTGGAAAAACTCCGCGCAAAGGGATACCGCGCCGTGCTTCTTGGAGAAGGCGTGCATGAATGGCGCGCGCTTGGGTTCGCGGTGGAAACATCTGCAGAGGGCTGATATGCGCATTGTTATAATCGGCGGCTCGTTCGGCGGGCTTACAACGGCCTATGAATTGCGGAAACGGCTGGGACGCCGGCAGTGCGAAATAATTCTTATTTCCAAGGAGCGGCGTTTTGTGTTCATACCGTCCCTGCCGTGGGTTGCGATGGGGGAAAAAAGCCTGGAGCAGATATCCTTCGACCTCGAAAAACCTCTAAAACGAAGAGAAATTCGGTTTGCGCATGCCGCTGTAAACCGGGTTGATCCACAGGCGCGGAAGGTTATAACCGACGGCGGAGATTACTCCTATGATTATCTTGTTATCGCCACAGGCCACCGTAGCGCTAACGAGGCCGTAGCTGGGCTGGGGCCGTTCGATGGGCCGGGTCATTCGCTGATGTCGCCTCCGGAAGCGGAAGAAGCCCGAAAGGCTCTGGCGGTTTTTTTTGAGAAACCGGGCCCTATGGTTATCGGATGCGCTCCCGGCGCAAGTTGCATAGGGCCTGCCTATGAATTTGCCTTCGAAATAGACTATCTGTTGCGCAAACGTAAAATACGGCACAAGGTTCCCATCGTCATGATCACGCCGGAGCCGTTTTTGGGGCACTTCGGGGTGGGCGGCGTCGGCAGGGCGCGGCAGTTTCTTGAAGGGGAGCTTGAAGAGCGCGATATCCGTTATGTCACATCGGCGGCCGTTTCACGAATCACCGGCTCGTCCGTGGAGCTTGCCGGCGGTGAAAGCTTCGAATCGGTTTTTTCTCTTGTCATTCCTCCGCTTGCCGGCGCTAAGGGGGTGGCCGACTCTCCGGGCCTGACAAATCCCAAGGGATTTATTCCGGTGGATGAGCATTACCGCCACAGGGATTTTCCGTCTATCTACGCTGTAGGCGTAGCGGTGGCGTTTCCGCCTGTAGATGAAACGCCTGTCCCCGTCAATTTCCCAAAAACAGGCCACATGACGGAGCAGATGGCGGCCATGGCCGCCCACAATATTTGCGCTGATACCAGCGGAGGCGAAAAGCTGGCTCGCGAACTGCGCGTGGAGTGCATTCTGGATATGGGCGGCAGTGCGGCGCACATGAAAGCCGACCCGGTGCGCCCTCCGAGGAATATCGCCGTAATGAGCGAGGGCAGGCGCTGGCTGTGGGCCAAGAAAATTTTTGAACGTTATTACCTTTGGAATGCCGCCCGCGGGAAAAGTCCGGTCGGCGGGCTGGGGTGGTGACCGGTGTCAGCGAAAGGAACGCCTCTGCGAATGCGCAACCCGAAAAGGCCTGCGCTTTGCCCGCTCCCGATTATGCAAAATCTTTATAAACTTGTTATGCTGGATTTTTAGCCGTGCTTGAACGTATAACCGTATTCGCCCTTAACCGCCCCAGAACGGTAATCGGCGCTATTCTGCTACTGACGATTCTGTTCGGGCTTCAGTTCCCCAAAATCATCATCGACACCGACCCGGAAAATATGCTGGAAGCGAGCCAGACCGATCGGATGTTTTATGACAGCTTCAAAAAAGAATTCGGCATACATGACCTTATCGTTGCGGGGATAGTGGATAAAGAAACCGTTTTCCGCACGGAATCGCTGGAGCAGGTGGCGCGCGCCACGGCGGAGATTCTTAAAATCAAAGGAGTTGTTATACAGGATGTGGTGAGCCTTACCACAACGGACAATATTAAACCTTCGGGCGGCTTCCTTGATATACACCCGGTGATGCGCGAGGTTCCTCGAACTGAGGAAGCCGTTGCCGCGCTCAGGCGCGATATAGCCGAAAATCCGTTTTTGCACGAAAAAATCAGCTCGGCCGACGGTACGGCCGTCGCTCTGTATATCCCGATACGGCAAAAGGATATGAGCTATCGGATTGCGGGCGAAATTAAGGAAATACTCAAGCGGGAACTTCTTCAGGGACAGACTTTCCATATTGCCGGCCTGCCGGTGGCGGAAGATACTTTCGGCCACGAGATGTTCCTGCAGATGGCCGTTGTCGCCCCATTGGCGTTTATGGTCATACTGCTTCTGGTTTTTCTTATGTTTCGGCGGACAGCGTTTCTTCTGCCGGTGGGGATGGACTCCATGTTCGCCGTAATCTGGGCTATGGGGCTGTTGATAGGCACGGGGCATACGGTACATATAATGAGCTCGATGATACCGGTGTTTCTCATGCCGATAGCCGTACTTGACGATATGCACGTGCTGAGCGGATTTTTCGACCGATACCGCCTTGTTGGAGACAAGCGGCGCGCGCTTCTGGAAGGTATGCGGCCTCTTTACCGGCCTATGCTTTTCACTTCACTGACGTCGGCGGTAGGGTTCGCGTCTCTGGCCTTGGCCGATATCCCGCCGATACGGGTGTTCGGGCTGTTCGTGGCGTTCGGCATCATGGCCGCATGGCTGTTTTCCATGACGATGGTTCCGGCTGTCATAAGCCTGATGAGCGATGAAAAGTTGAAGAAGATTCTCCCGACCGGCGAAGACGGACGGGTATCTCTGCTCGACCGATTTTTCCAGCCGATGGGACGGGCCGCCTTCACCCGCGCGAAAACGGTTCTGCTAGCGGGCGGCGTGCTGGTTGTTCTGGGCGCGTGGGGCCTCCAGAAGATAGAGATAAACGACAACCCTGTGAAATGGTTTAAGAAAGCCCATCCCATGCGCGTGGCGGATACCGTTATGAACCGCCTGTTCGCAGGCACCTACATGGCGTATGTAGTGATTGAGGGAGACAGGCCGGAGATAATAAAAAACCCGGATGTAGTTTCCTACATCGACAGACTGCAAGCTTATCTTGAAGCAGACCCTGTGGTGGGTAAAACGTCCTCGGTGGCGGATATCGTCAAACGGATAAATCTCGTTTTGCACGACAACGATCCTGCATACGATATCGTGCCGGATTCCGCCGATGCCGTAGGGCAGTTCCTTTTTCTTTTTCAGTCGTCCGGCGATCCGGGCGATCTGGACAACTTCGTCGATAGTGAATCACGAAAAGCCGCCGTCTGGGTGCAGATGAAAAAAGGCGACAACCGATATATGCAGGAGGTGGAAGATCGCCTGACGGAATTCATGCGGGACAATCCTCCGCCCGGCGGTCTTTCGATCCGCTGGTCGGGCTTAACTTACATCAACAAGGTCTGGCAGGATCTTATGGTTTCCGGCATGTTTAAGGCCATCGCTGGAAGTTTTATCGTGGTGTTCTTTCTTATGCTAATCGAGTTTCGCTCCATCCAGCTCGGCCTCCTCTCCATGGCGCCGCTCTCTCTGGCGATTCTTCTTTCCTACGGGCTGGCAGGCTGGATGGGCAAGGACTATGATATGCCGATTGCGGTCTGCTCTTCGCTTTCTCTGGGAATGGGGATAGATTTCGCCATACATTTTCTTCAGCGGTTCAGGGAGCATTATCGGGAAACAGGAGATTTCGAGGAGACGAACAGTTACATGCTGGGCGAGCCGGTGCGGGCCATAGGGCGCAACGCTATTGTGATTTCTTTGGGATTCCTGCCGCTTATCGGGTCGTCCCTAACTCCATACGTAACCGTAGGGCTGTTTTTCGCCCTGCTCATGCTGTTCAGCACCCTTTCGACATTATTCATTCTTCCGGCGGCGTTGCGATTGGCGGGGCCGCAGATTTTTTCAAGGAGATAATAAATGAAACAGATTATATGGATAGCCGTAGTAGCCGCATTCCTTTTCTCTTCCCCGGCTATCGCGCAGGAGCCGCAAAACGGGAATGGCCGCTTAACCGCCGATGAGATTGTTGTGAAGTCGCTGTCTGCCTTTTACTATCAGGGCCGGGACATGAAGCAGAATGCCCTTATGGAGCTTATCGATAAGGATGGTGGCAAGCGAATCCGGGTTATGACCATGCTCCGGTTGAATGCGGAGACAGGCGGGAATCAGAAATATTTTATTTATTTCCACAAGCCGAGAGACGTTAAGCGAATGACGTTCATGGTCTGGAAATATCCGAAAAAAGAGGACGACCGCTGGATATTCATTCCCGCCGTGGATCTTATCCGCCGGATAGCGGCGGACGATAAACGCTCCAGCTTCGTCGGCTCGGACTTTACTTACGAGGATGTTTCCGGCCGCGATGCGGATTCGGATACGCATACCTTGCTCCGCGAGGAAAAACTTGGGGATAAAAACGTCTATGTAATACAAAGCATCCCGAAAGCGGCCACGGATTACACCAAGCGGCTCTCATGGATAGATAAAAAAACTTTTCTCCCGTTGAGGGAAGAATATTACGATGCGCAGGAACAGCTTTCCCGTCTGTTCACGGCAGACAAAATCGAAGAAATCGGTATTGGTGATGAAAAGGATAGGCAAATTTTCCCAACCATAACCAAGCGCATGATGAAAAACGTTAAAACCGGCCACCGGACGGAAGTGACTTACACTTCGGTATCCTACAATCAGGGACTGAAGGATAAGGATTTCAGCGAGCGGCGCATGCGCAGGCCTCCGCGCTCATGGGTTCGCTGAAAAAGCGAATGAGAACGATGAAACAGCGCCGCCCGGAATTATCGTGAAATGAAAAAAGAAAACCGGCTGTTATTGGCGCTCGTTTTCTTTCTGATGATGCCGTT
>JAJRYM010000126.1 GCA_024275775.1 Nitrospirota bacterium | reverse complement strand
GCCGTAGTGATGCCAAGGAATTTTTCTGGAATTTGAGTCCGTCTTTATCCCGCCCGGCTTCGTTCTGCGAACTACGCCGTGGCAGTCTCCTAACGGAGGCTGGAGCGGGAGACGGGGATCGCCCGCTCTCGCATCCGCTTTGCGTCTGCTCCATCCGGCCCGACTCGCCGCCTAAACTCGCTTACGCTCATTTGCGCTCCCTCTTCGGTCGCGCCGACGGCTCGCTTTCGACCCCCTTTGCGGTTTTAAGAGAATTCCACGTTTAAGACGGTCGGCTCTTGATTGGGAATAATCAGTGGAGCGGGAGACGGGGATCGAACCCGCAACGTCCAGCTTGGGAAGCTGACACTCTACCATTGAGTTACTCCCGCAACAGGTCGGGATGAAAAAACCCGGCCCCTTTACGGAGCCGGACTCGCATAACTATCCGTTGTGTAATGATTCGTATTTAGCCTGAAGCTGTTCCTTCGTCTCCTCGTGTTCGGGATCGCTTGGGATGCAGTCGACAGGACAAACTTCAACGCACTGAGGTTCGTCGAACGCTCCAACGCACTCGGTGCATTTGTCGGGGTTAATGATATAAATATCATCCCCTTCAGAGATTGCCTCGTTCGGACACTCTGGTTCGCAAACACCGCAGTTTACGCATTCATCAGTAATAATTAACGCCATGAGTCCACCTCCTTTCAATAATTTCGGCTTACTGCCGTTTCTTAATTTCTTTTTTATACCGGCCGGCCTGATACATGAACGCTTCCAGCCTTGACTGCACCGTATCTTCTTCCACTCCATCGTAATCGATGTTTATCCAGGGTATGTTGCCGTGATCTTTTCGGATTTTCCCCGAAAGAGCCGTTACCACGGTGCCGGGCATGCAGGAAAACGGCAGAATGTTAGCAATTCCGGAACATCCCTTATAAACGTAATCAATTGCTTTTCCTACACTCAATACCGCTTCTCCTTTAAACGATTCGTCAACGTAAGGCTTTGCCAGCCGTAGGACTTCATCTATAGCAGGCTCATGCCAATTTTGCAAATCCCTATTGAAAGGCGCAAGCAATTTTTTTTCATCCCTGGTCTGAGTGATGCGATACGCCGCCCCCGCAAGCATATCCTTAAACCTGCCGTCTTTTCCGGCCTCGCTTACAAAAGAGCTTATGCAGTAAAAAACCCATTCCGTAAAGGGGGCAATCCGTGCCTCCCCGCCAAGCTCCTCGATTTTCCCGGCGATATCCTGATTGCTGAAACGGTGCAGGCGTACGAAAATCTCTCCCACAACTCCGATTACTGGTTTCTTTTGCGACCTGTCGGTCGGGATTGCGCGGAAAATATCCCGAATGTCGTACATTCTTTTAACAATATCATCTCCTCCGTATCGCATTGATTTGACGATAATATCGAGCGCCGTCTGATAACCGCAGTCGGTAGCTCCTTTCACCGTTTCGTACGGCCTTGTTTCATGTTTTAGTTTTTGCAGTCTGTCCATCGCCACCACCCCGCGCCATGCCATCCGCCTGAACCCCTTAGACAACTGCCCGAAGGCTTCGTAGGCGGTGTGGGAGTCGGGCGTCAGAATAGGGGTGTCGATATAGCCCAGCCTGTCGAGGAAAAGGCGTATGACGGAATTGTATTGCCCGAACCGGCATGGCCCGCCTGTTGTCGGCATGAAAAAGATGGTTCGCTCCGGTTCAAAACCGGATGAAAGAGCTTTTGCAAGAATATCACCGGTTACTATCCTGAAAGGAAGGCATTCCTTGCCCGTTGCGAACTTTCCGGCTATATCGAGGGATTCTTTGGTGGTTTCAGGCAAAACCTCCGTCTCCTGCCCGCAATGGGTCAGCGCCGCCGCCAGCGGGTAGGCATGGTCGCACATATTTGGAAGATACAGAACTCTTTTGTGCCCGTTCTTCCTGTGCGGTTTCAGCGGTTTGCGATTCGCGTAACCGGCTGTGCCGCTGTTTTCGAGTGAATCGAAAAAAGCCTCGCATCTTGTAAGCATGCCAGCGTCGGCCGAATGCTCGTCCAGCTCGAGATGAAGATACGGCTTCCCCATCATCTGTTTCTGAACATGATAGCTTATGAAAGAATCCGGCCCGCATTTGAAGCTGGATAGGTGGATGGCGTCCAGATTCGGGTTACAGCGCACTATTTCCGCCGCCGAAAGCATGCGCTGTCCCGACCGCCAGTACATGTCCTGATTTTCTTCGTGTATGTCGTCTTCCGATATCGGAAGCATATCCATAGGGATGGCCATTTTGCCCATTTCCTTGAGTTTGCGGGGCAAATCCATATTCAGCCCGCTGTCACAGCCGTTGTACGGGCGGGCGATAATTACAACTCCTTTTCGATTTTCGCCAAGACCGTCTATTATTTCCCGGCCTCTTGCCCGTAACGCTTCGAAAAAAGCGTTTTGCGCTTTACCGGCCGCTAAAACCGCTTGACGCACCTTCGCGGGCGAAGCATTGAGCTTTCGGCCAGTCGCGGCCAACTCTTTGGCTACGGCCTTTTCTCCCTTGTGAAAGTGAATCGCCGGCTCCCATAGCTCCACATTTTTTTCGCCGAAATCCACGGCCGCCTTAAGAATGTATGATGCCGCCTGCACGAGAGGACAGCTCGTACCGGTTTTGAACTTATCGCCGGACCGGTGCATGGTGATTACGCTTGGCACGAAAACGGCGTCAACACCTTTTTCGATAAGATTCAAAACGTGGCCGTGAATAATTTTTATGGGGAAACAGCTTTCAGCCGTTACGCGTTCCATGGAAGCGTCCGTTATTTTCTGGTTTGTTTTTGCGGAGATAACCACCTCGCACCCAAGCTCTTCGAGAAATGTTCGCCAGAACGGAAAAAGCTCCCATGTGAAAAGCGCCCTCGGTATTCCCACGACGGTTTTTTTATCAGTTGACGGGGGTTTTTTCTTTTGCCCCGCGTCGGCGAAATCTCCGAACAGAAGTTTTTCCCGTTCCGCGAAAAGATCCGGCAGGCCGTTCCGCTTCTTTTTCTTTTTCTCAAAAAGCTCGCACCTTGCGCCGTAGTAGTGCGCGTCCTCGTTTCCAAACTTTACGCGGGAGATGTCGCATACGTTCTCGCACGCCTTGCACTCGAAGGTGCTCGCCCTGTACTCCCGTTTCCTTAAATCGAAACCTAAGAAGGAGCTTTCGCCTGCAACCTTCGCTTTCATCTCCCTTCGGGCTATCATTGCGGCCCCTATCGCGCCTGTTACGTCATGTTGCGGGGGAACGTGTATCTTTTTGCCGGTTATCGCGGCAAACGCCGAAACCACAGCCTCGTTCCAGGCCACTCCTCCCTGAAAAAGGATTTTGTTTCCTATTTTCCTGTCCCCGACGACATTGAGATAGTTCCGAACAATCGAATGCGCCAGCCCTGCCGCCAAGTCCGATGACGGCGAGCCTTTCTGCTGATGCGCCACCAGATCCGATTCTATAAATACCGTGCACCTCTCGCCGAACCTGCCCGGCTTTTCGGCCGCGAAAGCGGATTCCGAGAAATCCTTTTTTATATCGAGCTCAAGCCTTTCGGCCTGCTCTTCTATGAAAGAGCCGGTGCCGGCCGCGCATACTTTGTTCATCTCGAAATCAACCACTACGCCGTTTTTTAGAGAGATGTACTTGGAATCCTGCCCGCCTATTTCAAAAATCGTATCCACATCCGGCGCGAAATGAACCGCCGCCGTAGCCTGTGCGGTTATCTCGTTGCGCACGGCGTCGGCCCCCACGAAATCGGCTATCATGTACCGCCCTGAACCTGTTGTTCCAACGCCTTTCACCGCCGCCTTGCCGGCTATTTCCCCGCCGATTTCAAGAAGCCCCCTCGTAACGGCGTCGATAGGCCGTCCCGCCGTTCGCAGGTATCTTCTGGCCACCACTCTCAGCCTGTCGTCAATCGCCACCACGTTCGTGGAAAGCGAGCCGATATCGATGCCTATATAAACTTCCGTCCCTTGAGTAATCGGGTGGGTCGATACTTCGTATCTGTCGCCGTTGCGAGCATTCATCAGAGGGGCGAGGCCGCCTCCTACGAACGCTCTTTTGCCGAGATGTTTCCTTATTCCATCCGCTCCGCGCCATGCCACAGCCTCTTTGGAGTCTATAACGGACAGCGCGGCACCGATGGCGCCTGTTACTTTGTGAAATTCGGGAATTATCAGATTGTCGATGCCAAGCTCGTCGCGAAACGCCTTAACCACGCCGATGTTCGCCGCCACTCCGCCAACGAAGGCTACCGGCTTTATAAACTGTTTGCCTTTGGCGACGTTGCTTTTGAAACTTCTCGCCACAGCATGGCAGAGCCCGGCGGCGATATCGTAATCCGGCGTTCCTATCTGCTGGAGGTGTATCATGTCCGACTTGGCGAACACGGAACACCTGCCGGCTATCCGCGGCGGATGGGACGATTTAAGCGCCATTTCCCCGAATTCCTTCTCAATTCGGTAACCCATCCGGGAAGCCTGCTGATCAAGAAACGAACCGGTGCCGGCCGCGCAGGCGCTGTTCATGGAAAAATCTTCAAGCACGGAACCGGCGCCGTTGCCGTTCATCGGTTTTAGCAGAATGAACTTGGAATCCTGCCCGCCCATTTCAATAACCGTGCGCACGCGCGGATACAAATACGAAACGGCCGCGGACTGCGCCACAATTTCGTTAAAAAACTGTCCGCCGGCCAGCTTTGCGGCCAGCTCCCCGCCGGTGCCGGTTGTACCGCAGGCGAGAATCCGGGCGTCGGGAAATTCCAACCCGATTTCTTCAAGGATTTCCGCCAGCACCGGCAACGGTTTGCCGAACATCCGGCGGTAGATATGCTTTACGACCTTTTTACGGTCGTCAACAAGAGCGACTTTTACGCTGATGCTGCCTGTATCTATGCCTATATAAAAAGTCCGCACCTTCCCCCTCTCATTGGGCTGTGATCAATTTTCAAGATAAAGGTTTTGGCGGTTATTTTCAACCCAACGGCTTTTTATCCAGAGGTTCGCCTCGGAATCAGGCGGGCAAAGTTTGCGGGAAGAAGGATGAGTTAGTCCGCGCTGTAGCGGTTGTGTTCGTCGGTAAAGGAAAGAGACGATATGTCGTCCATCCTGTCCACGAAAAGTTTTCCGTAAAGATGGTCTATTTCGTGCTGAAGAACAATAGCAAAAAAACCTTCCGCCTTTATTTCGATATCTCTTCCATCCAGCGTAAGAGCCTGCACCGTAACGGCCGTCGAACGTTTTACCTTGCCCCACAGCCCCTTTAGCGAAAGACAGCCTTCCCACCCTTCCTCAAGCTCTTCCGAGAATTTCGTAATCTTAGGATTGAGCAGGACGGTTAGGGGAATATCTTCTTTGTTCTGGTAGCGGGGATTGGAATGCGCTTCAATCACCACTATCTGTTTTGAAACGTGCACCTGCGGAGCGGCCAGGCCGGCGCCGCTATGCTCCCTCATAGTGGCTATCATCGAATCGATGAGAAACGTTGTGCTTTTATCGCCTACTTCCTCTGCCGTAACCGGTTCGGCGGGAATCCGAAGAACAGGGTTGCCCATTTGAGCCACGTTGAAAACGGCCGGCTTGGAGCCTAATATGTCCGACATTCTTTAACTCTGCCGCCGAATTCAGGAGGCGGGCGCCGGTTTTGGTTTATCGGCAACCGCCGCTTTGGCAGTCTCTTTTTTCGCGTCCGGTTTCGCGTCCGGTTTCGCGTCCGCTTTTTTTGCAGGCTTTTTTTCGTTGCCGGAATTGCCTGCCGAATAGCCGTCTTTATACCAGCCGCCTCCCTTGAGCAGGAAGGCGTTTTGGGAAATCAGCCTTTGCATATTCCCGCCGCATTCGGGGCATTTTCTTTTGGCAACTTCGTTTATGCCGTGCTGAATCTCGAACAGGTTTTCACAGCTTTTACATTTATATTCATAAATAGGCATTTCAGGATATCTCCTTAATCATGTTCGCCTTCTTATTTATAAAATAAGACTGATTTAGACTACGTCAAGCCAGTCGGCGTAATCGCCGTTTTTGCCCTGAATGGCGGCGAAAAACGTCTCCTGCAGTTTTTCCGTTATCGGGCCGCGCTTCCCATCGCCGATTTTTCTGCGATCCACTTCGCATACCGGCGTCAGCTCCGCCGCCGTTCCGGTGAAGAACACCTCGTCGGCTATATAAACCTCGTCGCGCGAAAAATAGGTTTCGACAACATCGATGCCGCTATCGCGCGCTACCCTGATAACGCTTTCCCGCGTAATCCCTTCCAGCACCGATACGAGAGGCGGCGTTTTGATAGCGCCGTTTCTTACGATGAAAATATTTTCTCCCGAACCTTCCGCTACGTTGCCCAAAGTATCCAGCAGGATAGCTTCGTCGAAACCGTTTTTTATCGCTTCCTGTTTTGCCAGCACTGAATTGAGGTACCATCCGGTGGCTTTCGATTTTGTGAGGCTGATATTCGGATGATGCCTGGAAAAGGAAGAGACCATAACCTTGATGCCGTTTTCCAGCGCTTCGGCTCCGAGATATGTTCCCCATTTCCATGCCGCTATCGCCAAATGAACAGAGATGCCGATGGGGTTGAGGCCGCGCCCTTCCGTGCCAAGCCACGCCAGCGGGCGGATGTAGCATTCCTCAAGGCCGTTTTCCCTGATGGTTGTCTTGATAGCGTCGATTACCTCTTCGCGCGTGTAAGGTATCTTGTATCCGAGGATATGGGCCGAGTTGAAAAGCCGGTTAACATGGTCGCGGAGGCGGAATACGGCCGAGCCTTTTTCCGTTCTGTAACAGCGGATTCCTTCAAAAACGCCTGTGCCGTAATGCAGGGTATGGGTGAGGATGTGGACGTTGGCCTGATCCCACGGAACAAGTTTTCCGTCCATCCATATCAGTTTACTTTCCGGCGAGCTCATAAGAAAGAAAGTGTATCTACTGTTCCTCCTTCTTGTCAAACCGCCGGTGGGGTAAAATTAAGGCGAAGAGTTTGCTCTTCGTTAGCTTTTGCCAAAAACCGATTGGAGGTAAACAGTCATGGAAAACGAAAGTTGCGATTTAACCGCTAAAAAATGCGTGCCGTGCGAAGGAGGCGCGGCGCCGCTTTCGCAGGAGCGAATAGACGAACTGCTTAAGGAACTGGATGGCTGGGAATACAGTGACGGAAAAATAAGCCGAACTTTTTCATTCAAGGATTTTTACGAAACGGTGGAGTTCGTTAACGCCATAGCCTGGATTGCCAACAGGGAAGGGCACCATCCCGACCTGGAGGTTTCGTACAACACCTGCAAAGCGTATTTCTGGACTCACGCCATAAACGGCATGAGCGAAAACGATTTTATATGCGCCGCCAAAATCGACGCCCTGCAGAAATGAGCCATATGTCGAGGGCAAATTAGGCCAGGTTAGCCTCCGAGGAGGGAGAGCAGAACGCCGGCGGCCAGCGCCGAGCCGATAACTCCGGCAACATTCGGTCCCATGGCGTGCATCAGCAGGAAGTTTTTGGGATTCGCTTCCACGCCTACTTTCTGGGCTACCCGCGCCGCCATCGGCACGGCCGAAACGCCCGCCGCTCCGATAAGCGGATTCACTTTCCCGCCCGACATTCGGTACATGATTTTACCCATAATAACTCCGCTGGCGGTGCCTATCGAGAACGCGATAAGGCCGAGAACAAGGATTCCTATCGACTGCGCCGTGAGGAAATGTTCCGCGTCCATTTTCGCTCCTACCGTAAGGGCGAGGAAAATCGTAACGATATTCAGAATTTCATTCTGCGCCGCTTTGCTCAAGCGTTCCGTAACGCCGCACTCTTTCAGGAGATTGCCGAACATAAGCATCCCCACCAGCGGGACGGCGGAAGGGATGAAGGCCGCGCAGAGCACAAGCACCATAATCGGGAATACTATGCGCTCAAGTTTGCTCACATGCCGCAACTGTTGCATCTCCACCTGCATCTCCTCTTTCGTGCATAGAAGCTTCATGATGGGCGGCTGAATTATGGGAACCAGCGCCATGTACGAATAGGCCGCTATGGCTATCGCGCCTAGAAGATGCGGCGCCAGTTTGCTTGTGGTATAGATGGCTGTCGGCCCGTCCGCGCCGCCGATGATGCCTATTGAAGCCGCTTCCTGAAGCGTGAAATGAATGGGAAAACCCGGCAGATATTGAAGTGCGAGCGCTCCAATCAGCGTTACGAAAATGCCGAACTGCGCCGCCGCGCCCAGCAGTGCCGTTTTCGGGTTCGCTATAAGAGGCCCAAAATCGGTATGCGCCCCGACCCCCATGAAAATAAGAAGCGGGAATACGCCGGTTATTATTCCGACGTTGTAGAGATAATAAAGAATGCCGCCCGGCTCCATCATTCCTGCGGCCGGTATGTTGACAAGAATTGCGCCGAATGCGATAGGAACCATGAGAAGCGGTTCGTATCCGCGCCCCACGCCGAGATACATCAGGAAAAACCCGACTAAAATCATGATTAAGTTTTTGCCGCTTGTGGTGGTAAGTCCCGTTGACTGCCAAAGCTTCACAATGGAACCGCCGAACGAATGAACCTGCACGCTTTCTTTATGCTGTTCCACCGCGGCGGTTTTGTGAGCCGTATCCGAGGCGAAGGCTTGCCCATGCAAACCGGCCGTCATGAAGGCCGTAAGCAGGCCGGCTATCAGAATGATGATTCCGGCTTTTTTCATGCCGAGATTATCGCGAGATGCTGTCCCGTATGAACCTGATCGCCGGTGGATACGAGTATCTGCGCGATGGTTCCGGATGTCGGGGCAACGATGTCGTTTTCCATTTTCATCGCTTCCATAATCAGTATCACGTCGCCCGCATCTACGGCTTCGCCCTCGGTTTTTACGATTTTATAGATGTTGCCGGGGAGCGGAGCCACAAGGGGCGTTCCATCGCTTGCGGCTTCCTCGGTCTGAGCAGGCGCGGGCGATGAAGCTACGGGAGCGGAAGGTATGGCCACGGCCGTTGCTCCGGCCGTCGCTCCTTCCTGAACGGCGACGTTGTAGGTTTTCCCGCCAACGGTAACGGTATAAACGCCGCTACCGCCCGATGATCCCTTTTCTGTAGCTTCTTCCTCTTCCTCGAAGAAATCTTCCGGCATTGTGCCCCGGTCCTTGTAGTATTTTTCGGAAATCTGAGGGAATAGGGCGTGCACCATCACATCCTCGTCGTTGTGGTCGGGCAGTTCCTTGCGCATCTTTTCCAATTCCGGTTCAAGGTTGTCGGCCGGTCTGCAGGTTGTCGGCTCCTTCCCCGCCAGCACCCTTTTCTGCAGTTCCTCGTCCGGCTTGGCGGGCAGTTTACCGTAGTTGCCTCGGAGAAGCTCCTGCGACTCCTTGGATATCATTTTGTACCGCTCGCCCGTAACGACGTTCAGCACCGCCTGCGTGCCGACTATTTGCGAGGTCGGCGTTACAAGCGGGGGGTAGCCGAGATCTTTTCTGACATGGGGCACCTCTTCCATCACCTGATCTATCTTGTCGATGGCGCCCTGCTGTTTAAGCTGGCTTTCGAGGTTGGAAATCATGCCGCCGGGAATCTGGGATTTGAGTATGTTCACGTCCACTCCCGTGAACTTGCTCAAATATTTTTTATATTTTTTCCGTACGCCTGCGAAATATTCGCCTATCTCGATGGCCGTATCCAAATCCACATCCGTTTCATGAGGAGTGCCCAACAGCATGGCCACGATCGTCTCGGTAGGCGGATGCGCGGTTCCCTGCGAAAGGGAGGATATCGAGCAGTCGAGTATGTCCACTCCGGCTTCGATAGCCCTCATATAGGTGAAATTGGCGTAACCCGACGTGCAGTGAGAATGAAGATGAATCGGCACGGAAACCTTGCCTTTTATTTCGCTTATGAGCTCGTACGCCGGTTCCGGCGCGAGGAGTCCGGCCATATCCTTGATGCAGATAGTGTCGGAACCCATTTTTTCAAGTTCCACGGCCATTTCAAGGAACATTTTGTTGCTGTGAACAGGGCTCAGGGTGTAGCTGATGGTGCCTTCGGCATGCTTGCCGAGCTTCTTTACGGTTTTCATGGAGGTTTCGAGGTTTCGTATATCGTTAAGCGCGTCGAATACGCGGAAGATGTCTATCCCGGCTTCTGCGGCAAGCTCTACGAAACGAACTACCAAATCATCGGCATAATGCCGGTAGCCTATAAGATTCTGTCCCCGGAGAAGCATCTGAAAACGGGTTGTAGGCATCGCTTTTCTTAGCGTCCTCACTCTTTCCCACGGGTCTTCGTTCAAAAAGCGAACGCAGGAATCGAAGGTCGCCCCGCCCCACATTTCAACCGACCAGAACCCGGCTTTTTCGATTTTCTCAGCCACCGGAAGCATATCTTCCGTCCGCATCCTCGTAGCGAGAAGAGACTGATGGGAATCGCGCAGGGCCAGTTCCGTTATGTGTATCTTTTGTTTGCTCACTTTCTGCTCCTCCTGTGTAGATGAACCGCGGCCGTAATCGCGGCCAGTTCTTCCCCCGCCGGTCCGCCTATGCCGGTTTTCGGCACAACGACAGGTTCCGGGAAAAACCGGTTGGCGATAAAACTCATCAGCGTCATGCACTGTGTCATGAGTATCAGGAATACGAAGACAACCGTCATCCCCGTCACCATCAGAATTAGTCCACTCGAAAAATCTTCCATGCTGGGGGCATTCTATCAACAGGCGCGATGCTTTAACAAGTGGGTAAAACCGGCTTCCGGAAACGGGGCGAGTTTGTTAGGGCTGTCTGATTATTCTCGTCGGAGTGCGCGCGAAGGTCTTTATTTGCCTGGCGGCTTTCGCGGCTTTCGCTCTGTCGGGAAAAGGCCCCACTATAAGCCTGTGAAGCGTGCCGCCGGAACCTGTTTTGGGCATTATCCGGGCTATCGGCGCATACCGTTTCGGAATCTGTATTTTTATCGCCTCGGCTGTTTCCAAGGCGGCGAACGCTCCGGCCTGAACGAAGTAGCCCGCATCCGTTACCGTCGTGTTTGCGGCATTCGCCGCGTTTTTTGGGAGAGCGGTAAGGCGCACTCTGGCGGTTCCTTTCTGTATCATGCCGATATCGATAGCCGCCTGCCTGCTTAAATCGATAATCCGGTTTTTGGCGAAAGGGCCGCGGTCGTTCACTCTCACGATGGTGCTTTTGCCGTTTTCCATGTTTTCCACCCGCACCATAACGTTAAAGGGAAGTGTAAGGTGGGCGGCTGTTCTATCCATCTGGTCGTAGATTTCGCCGTTGCCGGTTTTTTTGCCGTGGAAATCCGGGCCGTACCATGAAGCTGTGCCGGTTTGCGTGTAACCGTCAGCGGTGGCCAGCGGGTAATATGTTACCCCCATGACTTTATAGGGGGTGCTTACCTTTACAGCGCCGGTAACCGGAGAGGGGATGGCGTCCAGCTTCGCTGTTCTCGTTTCAGTCCTGCCGTTGGCGAGCGGGTATTTTTTGAACCGCCGTTTCGACATGCGCGGGTCGGCCGCGCATCCCGCCATGATTACGGCGGCAAGAGCCATGATGAGGAAACGGTGACGTAGCATCACGGAAAGTTTACTATATCCGCAATGTATACTGAACCCCATGAATCGTAAGGTTAAGGATTCCTCTGTGGGAAATGGGAAATGTGCCATATCGGCGATGGGTGCCGGCGCAGTGCGCGCAAAAAGAATTCTTCTGAAAGTCGAGCCCGCGAGAATAACCGACCTGCATACTCTCGTGGAATCGTGCGATTACCTGGCGGTGGTAAGGACGCTCGACCCGGAAATAGCCGTTGTGGAGATGATAGCCACGCCCGACACGCTTGAAACATCGCTGGAACTCGCCCGTTCGTTCGCGCGGAGGCTGGGCGCAGAAATCCTGACGGTTCCTCTGTGGAAATAGATGCCGATAGTTTCTCGAACGGCGCGCGGCCGGGTTCGCGCGGGTTCCGGGGGCGCGTTGCCATTGATAGCGCCTGACGATATTATTTAGCGATGGAGCATAACAATGTTTCCGCCGGATACCGTGTAACGGTTATCGGGGCGGTGCTGAACCTGGCGCTGGCGATAATAAAATTCATCGCCGGTATTATGGGGCATTCCACGGCTCTGATTGCCGATGCCATCCACTCCCTTTCGGACCTTGCCACCGACCTCGTGGTCTATATGTCGCTGAAAATTTCCAGCCAGAAACCGGACGAAAAGCACCCCTACGGACATGGAAGAGCCGAAACAATCGGAAGCGCAGTCATAGGGGCGGCGGTCCTGTTCGTCGGCATCGGTGTGGCGTGGACTGTTTTCCAGAAGGCCAGCGGCGGGGAACTGCACGTTACCGGGCTGATTGCGATTGCGGGCGCGGCCGTTTCCATCGTGGTAAAGGAAGCTCTTTTTCAATACACCAGAAAAATAGGCGAAAAGCTGAGGAGCGAATCGATAATAGCCAACGCATGGCATCACCGCTCGGACGCGGTATCGTCGCTGGCGGCGTTTGTGGGAATTACGGGGGCGTACATGGGATACACCATGCTCGACCCGCTTGCCGCGATTATAGTCGGCATCATGATAGCCGGCGTGGGCTGGAAGATATTGTGGGAGGCGGTGCAGAATCTTATGGACAGAGGCGTGTCTCGCGAGGAGCTAGAGAGAATAGAAGAGATAATTACCAGCGACAGGTGGGTTGTTAATTATCATGAACTGAAAACCCGCAAAGTAGGCAAGGATACTTTCGTGGATGTTCATATACAGGTATCCCCTCGGATAAGCGTATCGGAAGCGCACAACATAGCCGAATCGGTGAGGCAAAAACTCAGGCGGAATATAGACCATGTTGCCGACGCGCTGGTTCATATAGACGCCGAAGACGACCTTGAGGGGAGGCATTACCAGCTTACGAGGCAGGAGATGGAGGAGGCCGTTAAAAAGGTTATCTCCGAATTTCCCGGCGTGACGATAGACGGGGATATGGTTCTGCATTTCCTGCTTCTCAGGGTTTGCGTGGATGTTACGATAGCTTTCGACCGGGAGGTCTCCGGCGATGAAGCGGATGCAATCGCCAATGCGATTACCGAAAAACTTCTTGAACATAAAAAAATCAGCGAGGTAACCGTCAGGCAAAAACTGGGTAGCCGCGTTGAGAAAATAGCGGGCGGTTCATAACGGGTTGCGGGCGCGCTCTGAAATTTCGAAGGAGGAAATAATCGTGAAATACAGGATTGAACGGGATTCGATGGGCGAACTGCGCGTACCGGCCGACGCCTATTACGGGGTGCAGTCGATGCGCTCCAGCGGCAATTTTCCTATCAGCGGCCTGCGGGTGCCGCCGGAGCAGATTGCGGCGCTGGCTCTTCTGAAGCTCGCCTGCGCCAAGGCTAATATGGAGCTT